>JAYUCJ010000025.1:0-2098 GCA_043740415.1 Polaromonas sp.
AGTGTGTTCCAGGCGTTGCAAGCCGGGCACTTGCCCAGCCACTTCGGGCTGCTGCCGCCGCATTCGGTGCAGGTGTAGATTGTTTTGTCTTTGGCCATGCGGGTCTGTTGGCCTAAAGACCAGCAACCGCAAAAAATTGCTTAAAGAGAAGCTCGGAAGAGCCAGGTCCATTAAGAAAATAGTCAGCCACGTCTGGCTGGAGTGGATTGGCGTGGGTCTCTAAAAGTCTAAGTTGCAGATCTTCGTCAGATAGCTGAGCTTGATCTTTCAAGGCGGTACTGTCCGACAGCAATCGCAAGAGTTCTTGTAGGCGCGCTAGCCTGGTTTCTTGAAGTGCCTGTCGGTCCAAGCCGTACAACCGGATTGTCTCAACCGCACGTGAATTAAGAGACCCGGATTCAAGCGACCAGCGCGGACAAAAATTACCAAATTCGTCAATGAAAAAGTAATTCCAGACCTGCTCCTCAACTGGATTTACCGGTTGGCAGCTTTCGTCAAACTGGTCACCTTTGTACAAATTGCAAACGCTACATATCCAAAGCAGGTTCGTCCAAGTAAATGCATGGAAAGGGTAAGTACTTTTGGGGCGGTAATGCTCTACCTGCGCAGCCTCTCCGCCGCTACAACACATACACCTCTGGCCGACTCCAGCCATCTCAGAAAGAGCTTCAACGGCGGGCAGAAACCACTTGTTGCCGCGAGCACTCTTGTAAAGGTTGTTTGCTGCTTCTACTCGTTTTGCGAAGTCTCCAATAGCTTCGATTTCTGTCGTCCGTTTGGCAATTTGAAGTAACGTCGTGCGTGGCAGTTCGGGACGAGCGGGCAATCTTCTCATTGACTATCCAACGCAACTGCGTTCGGCCCAACGTCATATGCAATCACCATCTGCTGTTGTAACTCAACAAAGTCATCTTCTTCGCTAGCAGAAAGATTTGCGCCCGCTTTTTTCTTTGCGTTCAACAATTTCCACGCTTCAATACGATCATTGGCCCATTTAGACCGGGTGGTCTTGAGGCCGAAAGCCGTACCCAATAAAGTTTTCTCGGCCTGCCGTAGTCTCAGCCGATCAAATTCATGTTCGTCAAGCCGGCGAGGCAACCGTCCAATGTCGTCCTGTGACGGAAGTACAAAAATCCCATTAGGATCGGCGGCTTGCGCAACCAACGGGCTGTGTGTGGACACGATAAATTGCACTTTTGGGAAGTGCGTCTTAAGCCACTCGGGGATTTCATGCTGCCATGTTGGATGTAGATGAGCTTCAATTTCATCGATAAGAACAACACCAGGCTTGGTCACCACGGTGTTTCCTGAGGCGTTTTTCTCAAACAGATCAGTCGTGCCGTAAACCTCTGACATTCCATGGACGAGATCCAGTACCGTTGCATACACGCTCCGGCACCCGTCGCTGATATCCCGCATGGGCAATTCAACATCGCGTCCATCCTTGACGTATACGTGATCCACCGTTATGCGAGAGATCCTCATGCCATGTGGCAACAGACCATCATCGAGGAGTCGGCGCACACCGTCTAGCAAACGGGCTAATCCTTCATCCTTAGACTCAATCTGTCGCGAGTGATTTAGCCGAAGCCATGTTTCGCTTTCGCTCAGTGCCGCGTCCTCGCGGAAAAGCGTGACAAATCGACTCATTGCGCCAGTAGCGACGCTTAAACGTATCGATTCACTGGAGCTTCCGGAAAGGCGCCGCATTGGTCCGTATCCGGCGCTGAACCATCCCTTAGCGTTGGGGTTCCATGGGCCACGTGTTGACGTGACTATCCTGCCTTGATTGGGGTTTCGCTTCTCAATGGCGCGAAATTCTGGCGTAACCGAGTCCCAGTTTTCTTTTTTTATGTCGCCTACCTTAATGGACCAGCGAACGCCCGCATCAAAGGTAACCCCTGGCGATTGACCGCCTGTTTTAAAAGAATCGTGAGCTTTGTCCCATCGAATTTTTAGCATCGCTTCGGCCTTTGTCTCACCAGGGCCGATCCAACCAGACGGACTCACAATGAGTTGCCTCCCGACATCCGGCCCTATCAGGGCTAAGGCTATGGACTTCAATAAGGTAGATTTTCCCGATGCATTCCCGCCAACA
>JAYUCJ010000026.1:0-5184 GCA_043740415.1 Polaromonas sp.
GCCAGAAGGCAAAGAAATGGTCATGCCAGGCGACAACGTGTCGATCACCGTCAAGTTGATCAACCCGATTGCGATGGAAGAAGGCTTGCGCTTCGCGATCCGTGAAGGCGGCAAGACCGTCGGCGCGGGTGTGGTGGCTAAGATTATTGCTTAATCGCAAATAAAGCAAAGGAATCATCATGGCTACCAAACAAAAAATCCGTATTCGCCTGAAGGCATTTGACTACAAACTCATCGACCAATCGGCCGCTGAAATTGTGGATACAGCAAAGCGCACCGGCGCGATTGTCAAAGGCCCTGTGCCATTGCCAACACGCATGAAGCGTTTTGACATTTTGCGTTCACCTCACGTCAACAAAACCAGCCGTGATCAGTTGGAAATCCGCACTCACCAGCGTTTGATGGACATCGTTGATCCAACTGACAAAACTGTTGACGCGTTGATGAAACTCGACCTGCCAGCTGGTGTCGATGTTGAAATCAAGTTGCAGTAAAAGATTCAGAAGACTTTTTACAACAAGATTTCAGCGAAAAGAATCAGAATTGTAGGCTGAGCTTGCCATTGATGGCGAGTTCGGTCTATAATCTGTGGCTCTGTGCAATTTGTACAGAGTTTTATTAACTCACTTTTACATAAAAAACGCAGTGGCCAATTGAAGTCGCTGCGGTGAAAGTAACGGAGAAAAACATGAGTCTGAGCAATTCCTTAGGGTTGCTGGGGCGCAAGGTTGGCATGATGCGCCTATTTACCGATGATGGGGACGCTGTTCCTGTGACGGTCGTAGATGTGTCAAACAACCGTGTGACTCAGATTAAAACCATTGAGAATGACGGCTACGTTGCCATGCAGGTGACGTTTGGTTCGCGCAAAGCATCGCGCGTGACTAAGCCGGCAGCTGGCCACCTTGCGAAAGCAGGCGTTGAAGCCGGTGAAATCATTCAAGAATTCCGTGTAACAGCTGAAGCTGCTGCGCAATACGCACCTGGCGCTGTCGTGCCTGTGTCTGCTGTATTTGCAGTGGGTCAAACCGTGGACGTGCAAGGCACTTCTATCGGTAAAGGCTTTACCGGAACCATCACGCGTCATAACTTCAAATCACAGCGCGCATCGCACGGTAACAGCCGTTCGCACAACGTGCCTGGTTCGATTTCTATGGCTCAAGATCCTGGTCGTGTGTTTCCTGGTAAACGCATGTCGGGTCAAATGGGTAACGTGACCAAGTCTATCCAAAACTTGGACGTGATTCGTATCGACGAAGCGCGCCAATTGCTGTTGATCAAGGGCGCAATCCCTGGTTCAAAGGGCGGTTTTGTGACAGTTCGTCATGCCATCAAAACAAAATCAGCTGCATCTATTGCTGCAGCTGCTGCCGCCTTGGCTGCTAAGGGAGCGAAATAATGAATATCGAACTCCTGAATGACCAAGGTCAAGCATCGTCAACATTTGACGTGCCTGAAACGGTGTTTGGCCGTGCTTACAACGAAGACTTGGTTCACCAAGTGGTTGTGGCATTTCAAGCCAATGCACGCCAAGGTACACGCGCTCAAAAAGACCGCCGTACCGTCAAGCACTCAACGAAGAAGCCGTTTGCACAAAAAGGTACTGGTCGCGCTCGCGCTGGTATGACGTCCTCGCCAATCTGGCGCGGCGGTGGTCGTGCATTCCCTAACAGTCCAGAAGAAAATTTCACACAGAAGATCAACAAGAAAATGTACCGTGCTGGTATGGCTTCGATCTTCTCGCAACTCGCGCGTGAAGGCCGTTTGGCTGTGGTGGATTCGCTCAAGGTTGACTCACCAAAAACAGCGGCTTTGGCTGCAAAGTTCAAGGCAATGAATTTGCAATCCGTTCTCGTGATTGCAGATGAAGTTGATGAAAACTTGTATTTGGCATCTCGCAATTTGGTCAACGTCATGGTTGTAGAGCCACGCTACGCTGACCCCGTGTCTTTGGTGCATTACAAGAAAGTCATTGTGACCAAAGCTGCCATCGAAAAACTCAAGGAGATGTTCGCATGAGCCGCATGAATCCTACTAAGGCAGAATGCCAATTCGATGAAGGTCGTTTGATGAAGCTCTTGGTTGCGCCAATCGTGTCTGAAAAGGCAACGATGGTCGCAGACAAAGGCAATGTCGTGACTTTCAAGGTGCTGCAAGACGCTACCAAACCTGAAATCAAAGCCGCGGTGGAATTGATGTTCAAGGTGGAAGTGCAAGCAGTGAATGTGATCAACACCAAAGGCAAATCCAAGCGTTTTGGCAAATCAATGGGTCGTCGCGACAATGTTCGCAAGGCTTACGTGATGCTCAAACCTGGTCAAGAGCTGAACCTCTCTGGGGAGGCTGCGTAATCATGGCTGTCATTAAAATGAAACCAACCTCACCAGGCCGTCGTGGCGTGGTGAAGGTTACACGTGATCACCTGTACAAAGGTGCACCTCACGCAGCGTTGTTGGAGCCGCAAATTCAAAATGCGGGCCGTAACAACAATGGTCATATCACTATTCGCCATCGCGGCGGTGGTCATAAGCACCATTACCGTGTGGTCGACTTTGTGCGTAACAAAGACGGCATTCCGGCAAAAGTCGAGCGTATTGAATACGATCCAAACCGTACAGCACACTTGGCATTGATTTGCTATGCTGATGGCGAGCGTCGTTACATCATTGCGCCACGTGGCTTAGAAGCTGGTGCTTCCATCATGAGCGGTGCAGAAGCCCCGATTCGTGCTGGTAACACTTTGCCAATTCGCAACATCCCAGTCGGTTCAACGATTCACTGTATCGAGATGCAAATCGGCAAAGGCGCGCAAATCGCACGTTCAGCTGGCACCTCTGCAACCTTGCTCGCTCGCGAAGGCATCTATGCCCAAGTGCGTATGCGTTCAGGTGAAGTGCGCAAGATTCATATCGAATGTCGCGCAACCATCGGTGAAGTCGCCAACGAAGAGCACAGCCTGCGCCGTTTGGGCAAAGCTGGTGTGAAGCGTTGGATGGGTATTCGTCCTACCGTTCGCGGTGTGGTTATGAATCCTGTTGATCACCCGCACGGTGGTGGCGAAGGTAAAACTGGAGAAGGCCGTCATCCTGTCGATCCTTGGGGTAATCTCACCAAGGGTTACCGTACCCGTAACAACAAGCGCACCCAGGTTATGGTTGTGTCGCGTCGTAAGAAATAAGGGGAAGGCACATGACTCGCTCACTCAAAAAAGGTCCTTTTGTTGACCACCATTTGATTGCAAAGACTGAAAAAGCCGTTGCAACCAAAGATAAAAAACCGATCAAGACTTGGTCGCGTCGTTCTATGGTTTTGCCTGATTTCATCGGCTTGACCATTGCTGTGCATAACGGCAAGCAACACGTCCCTGTCTATATCACTGATCAAATGGTTGGCCATAAGTTAGGTGAGTTCGCGCTCACCCGTACTTTCAAAGGTCATCCGGCTGACAAAAAAGTCGTGAAGAAATAAGGAAAGACCATGGAAACACGTGCAACCCTACGCGGCGTGCGTTTGTCGGTCGACAAAGGCCGTCTGGTCGCTGATTTAATTCGCGGCAAAAAAGTTGACCAAGCATTGAATGTCTTGCAGTTCACGCAGAAAAAAGCTGCTGTGATCATCAAGAAAGTGCTTGAGTCTGCTATCGCTAACGCCGAACACAACGACGGTGCTGATATTGACGAATTGAGGGTGAAAACCATCTACGTCGAACAAGGCGCTACGCTCAAACGTTTCACCGCGCGCGCCAAAGGCCGCGGTAACAGCATCAGCAAGCCCACGTGCCATGTGTACGTGACGGTTGGCAACTGAAAGGCCTGAAGACATATGGGACAAAAAATCCATCCAACAGGCTTTCGCCTAGCGATCAGCCGTAACTGGGCTTCTCGTTGGTACGCCAACAACCGTGACTTCGCTGGCATGCTGGCTGAAGACATCAAAGTACGTGAGTACTTGAAGGTCAAACTGAAGAACGCTTCTGTATCACGCGTTTTGATCGAACGTCCAGCTAAAAATGCTCGCATCACCATTTTCTCGGCTCGTCCGGGCGTTGTGATCGGTAAAAAAGGCGAAGACATCGAAAACTTGAAGCGTGATTTGGCCAAGCAATTGGGCGTGCCAGTCGCAGTCAACATCGAAGAAGTGCGCAAGCCTGAAATCGATGCTAAATTGATTGCTGATTCGATCACCCAACAGCTCGAAAAACGTATCATGTTCCGTCGTGCGATGAAGCGTGCTATGCAAAACGCAATGCGTTTGGGCGCTTTGGGCATCAAGATCATGTCATCTGGCCGTTTGAACGGTATTGAAATCGCTCGTTGCGAATGGTACCGCGAAGGTCGCGTGCCGCTTCACACCTTGCGTGCTGATATCGACTACGGCACTTCTGAAGCACAAACCACTTACGGCATCATTGGCGTGAAAGTTTGGGTTTACAAAGGTGACACC
Source organism: Polaromonas sp. (assembly GCA_043740415.1). Lineage (GTDB taxonomy): Bacteria > Pseudomonadota > Gammaproteobacteria > Burkholderiales > Burkholderiaceae_C > Aalborgiella. The sequence goes on from JAYUCJ010000026.1 coordinate 4,444, forward strand.
TTGGGCCGTACTGACTTGCCAGCAATGGTAGACACCCCGCGTCCAGAAGACGACCGTGGTGGCCGCCGTGACCCACGTGGTCCACGTCGTGATGCCCGCCCAGGTTCAGATCGTCCAGCAGGTGACCGTCCAGCCGTGCGCGCACCACGCCGCATCGTCAGCGCTCCCGCAAACGCTACCATAGAAGGAAGCGACAAGTCAGCAGAAGCCAACGCTTCTGTTACCCCAGGTGTTAGCGCAAGCGATGCACCGAAAACTACCGTTAAGCGTGTTGCTAGTAAAACAGCCGCGCCTGCCACTGCACCAGCAGCGGCTGACGGTAAAGGAGAATAATTATGCTGCAACCCGCTCGCCGGAAATACCGCAAAGAGCAAAAAGGCCGTAACACCGGCGTCGCTACTCGAGGAAGCTCGGTCGCGTTTGGTGATTTTGGTCTGAAATGTACCGACCGTGGCCGTTTAACGGCACGTCAGATCGAAGCCGCACGTCGTGCGATTTCTCGTCACGTCAAACGTGGCGGTCGTATCTGGATTCGTGTGTTCCCTGACAAGCCAATTTCCCAAAAGCCTGCTGAAGTGCGTATGGGTAACGGTAAAGGTAGTACCGAGTACTACGTTGCGCAAATTCAACCAGGCAAAATGTTATACGAGATGGACGGCGTGAGTGAAGAACTTGCGCGTGAAGCGTTCCGTTTGGCGGCTGCTAAGTTGCCAATTGAAACGACGTTTATGACGCGTCAGC
>JAYUCJ010000027.1:0-2087 GCA_043740415.1 Polaromonas sp.
CTGTCTTTCACCCGCGTCAGCAAGTCCAGCACTGGTGCATCACCATAGGTTTCCCCCAAGCCAACCATGCCGTTGGCGCCTACGACTTCAATGATTGAACGCAGCCCAAACGGCTCGTGCACGCCGGCGGCGTTGAGGAAAGCAGGGTCTTTGATGGCGATGGGCGTGACCCGAACGGCGGAAATCTTCATGGAAGCAAATTTAATCTTATAGTCATCGGTTGTCTGATGACTTGTATTGTGCAGATGAACGCGAAAGTTGTCAAGGCTAACAACCCCAAGAACCCATCTCTTCAACTATCTCTTCAACTATCTCTTCAACTGTCTTTTATCTTCTGTCCACCAAGGCGTGCGCGATCGTACCCAGGTCAACATACTCCAGCTCACTGCCAATCGGCACGCCGCGCGCCAAGCGTGTGACGTTGATGCCGCGCGCCTTCAAACCTTCGCTGATCACATGCGCTGTGGTTTCGCCCTCGGCCGTGAAGTTGGTGGCTAAAATTACCTCTTGAATGGGCGAGGTTTGCACCCGTTGAAATAGCTTTTTCAAACCTATTTCGTTGGGGCCAATGCCGTCTAGCGGGCTCAACTTGCCCATCAGCACGAAATACAAGCCTTTGAATGCACCCGTGCGCTCCAGCGCCAACTGGTCGGCTGGCGTTTCCACCACGCACAGCCGCGTTTGGTCACGCTCAGAATCACTGCAAATATTGCAAATGTCGTTTTGCGTGAAAGTATTGCACTGGGTGCAATGCAGCACTTGCGACGCAGCATTGGTCAGCGCCTGCGCCATGATTTGGGCTCCGGCCCTGTCGTGCTGCAAGAGGTGAAACGCCATGCGCGATGCAGATTTCAGCCCCACACCGGGCAAGCGGCGCAAAGCTTGAACCAAAGCGTCTAAAGCGCTGCTGTTATCCATTGAGCCAAGGATTTATTCGAGCTTAGAACGGAAACTTCATGCCGCCTGGCAAACCTGGCATGCCTTTGGAGACGCTGCCCATCTTGGCTTCGCTGGCAGCCTCTAGCTGGCGCGTCGCGTCGTTGAACGCCGCAGCCAGCAGGTCTTCCAGCATGTCTTTGTCATCCGCGACCACCAAACTTGGGTCGATGGCGATGCGTTTGACGATGTGCTTGCCCGTCATGGTGATTTTGACCATGCCAGAGCCCGCTGCGCCCTCAACTTCTGAATTGGCCAGCTCTTCCTGCGCCTTCTTCATGTTGTCTTGCATGGCAGTGGCTTGCTTCATCAGGCCGGCGAGTTGTCCTTTGTTGAACATGGTATTTCCTTCGATAAGTGGTTGATTTAGATTGATTTTCAGCTTTTTTGTTTCAGCTAAGCGCGTTAACTTTGATACTACCCGGCACGATTTTCGCCCCAAAATCTCGCATCAACTGCTGCACATACGCGTCTTGCGTGATGATATCTTGCGCCATGCGCTGGCGCTCAGCCGTTGCGGCAGCGATGCGTTTGGCGGGCGTGTCGCTGGCGGGGCCGATTTCAACGCTGAGGCGCACCGAATGCCCCAGCGTTGCCAAAGCCAGCTGCAATTTCTCACGGCTACCACTTTGGCTGAGCGACTCCCTCTCAATCCGCAGCAGCCAATCGTGCGGCTCGCCGTCATTGCTCGGGCTGGAAGGAATGGTTCTGGCCACCAGTTGCGACTGCAAAGCCAGCTCGCGCACCAGCGCGGCAATCGCCTCAGCCGCCAACAACTGCTGCACCGCCGCATGCCAAACGTCGCCCTCGGGCGTCAGCACCAATTCAGCGGGTGCCATGGCAGAATTCAGCCCCGCGCGCTCGGTGCGCTGCTCGGTTCGCGCGCTGGGTGTGGATTGCTCACGCACCGGAATTGCTACATATTTTGGAGCAGTATAGGCAGGTAATTCGCCGGCTAGAGGCTTATTTACCTCTATATTTTGCACTTTTACGTCCTCAACGACAGGTTCGGGCGATTTTTCAGCAACGACTGCCGCTGTCAACACCTCTCGTTCGGGTTGAGCCACCTCCCGTTCGGGTTGAGCCACCTCCCGTTCGGGTTGAGCCACCTCCCGTTCGGGTTGAGCCACCTCCCGTTCGGGTTGAGCTTG
>JAYUCJ010000028.1:0-5132 GCA_043740415.1 Polaromonas sp.
TTAAATCAATTCAAAACCAACAACCAAAATGTCAATTTAATGCAAAATACAACCGAGATCCAAAATCTCTAAACTGTCCGTGGAATCGGGGCAAGTCCACACAGTGCGTCAATGCGGATCATCGCAGCCATTCCCGCAGCCAGACGCACAGTCGCCTGCACATTGCAGTGGCCAGCTCACCGTGACGCTGGACGCTCCTCGGCGCAACTCCATGCGGATGTCGGTTGAAGTAATCGCCACAGCAGGCTGGGGCAACTGTACCGGCATGAACTCGGAGCTCGGCCTGGAGATCACAGCAGCACGATGGCTAATACCGGCATCAACAGATCGACCATCCTGGCTCAGCCAGCGGTAAACCACGTTGGCGTTTAGCCCGCTGCGCAGCGCTATCGCAGCCACGGATGCGCCAGGCTGGCGACATGCAAGAACCACCTCGGCTCTAAATTGGGCACTGTGTTTGCGCCGCGTCACTCTCTTCGTTTCCATAGTGTCCACCTGTTTGTATCGTGGACACTATGTTTACCCGCTTGGCAACCGAATTCAAGATGACTTGCCTAGACGCTTACTGTGGTTCGTCTAAATTAATGAAGCCACGCATGCCTTCATTAAAAATCTCGTCGAGCGTCTTGGCCTGTTCGGGCACGCCTGTTTCAGTGGGCATAGAAACCATCTCCGCTTGAGCTGTAGTCTTTTCAGTTGAAGCATGAGTCCGCGCGTAGATCGGAAAAGTCGGTGTAACTGTTGCATCCAAATTTGGCCCAACCTAAAGCATTGAGCAGTTTTTTGTTTTTGAGGGGGCAATTTTGCAATCGGAGCTCATTTTTCCAACTTTTGCTGATTGGTAACAAACACTGGATATTAGAAACTCTCTAATTGTCTTCTAATATCATGTAGGTTTGACAAAAGAAAAAGGGGTTATGCTTTCGCATAACCCCTTGATTTCATTCATTAATTTTGGCTCCTCGACCTGGGCTCGAACCAGGGACCTACGGATTAACAGTCCGGCGCTCTACCAACTGAGCTATCGAGGAATAAGCCTCAAATTATAGCGCGATTTTTAAGTGAAACTTGAAATTCAAAACACTTAAAGTCTTTTGATTGGTTTTTTACGCCAAACCAAGCGGTAATACGTCGTTTGCAAGGCCAGCATGGCTAAAAACGTGATCGGGTAAGCCGCCCAGATCCCCTTGATGCCATAGATGTTGCTCAGCGTCCATGCCGTTGGAATTTCAATGCACAGAATGCACAACATGGTGATGGCGGTGGGCATGACGACTTCACCGCTGGCGCGCATCAAACCCGATAGCACCATGGACATGCCCATGACGACGCTGCTCCACAGCATGACGTCCAGCAGTGTTTTGGCCATGTCCACCACGGTAGGGTCGGTGATGAACAGCCCGATGATGCTGCGCGAAAAGATCAAACCGATGACCACCAATGACCCCGTCAGCACCAGGTTGAGCGCGATGCCCGTTTTGGCAATATGACCCAGCGTATGCCCGCGTCCAGCGCCTATCGCCTGCGCGCCTAGGATGGAAGCGGCAATCGCAATCGAAATGGCCGGAAACTGCACGTAATTCACAATCTGGTTCACAGCACCGTAGGCCGCAGTCGCTTGCGAGCCATAACGGTTGACCAAAAACAAAACCGCTATTTCTGCCAAAGAAATAGTAATCATGGACAAGCCCGTGGGCAGGCCAATTTTGAGCACCTTGGCCAGTATGGCGCGGTCTATCCGCAAATGCTTCAAAAACGCCGCATCGGTTGCGAGCGGGTGTTTAACGATGGGCGGTGCCAGCACATGCATGGCGGCTGAATGGGCGCTTCTGTTGGGTGTGGTAGAACGACGCAAATACCAGATCGCCCAAGCCATCGCTATTAAAAAAGAAGCGCCTGCAGCATATGCACCACTGGTTACCCCCATTTGTGGCAACCCTAGCCAGCCGCGAATCAATGCTGGGGTCAGGATAAAACTCAGCAGGGTTGAAATCAGCAGGATAAACAAGGGTGTTTTGGTGTCGCCCACACCGCGCAACATCGAGGTGGTGAGCAAGAAGATAAAAATGGCTGGCGTTGCGATCAGCATGACGCGGGCATACGCCGTCGCGCCAGGCAAGATGTCCAATGGCGTGCCCAGCGCCCACAGCATGGTCTCGGTAAAAGCGCCGCCAAACACGGCAACGGTCAAACCCGCAAGCAAACCCACCATCAGCGTGGTGCCGGCGATGGCTTTGACCCGATCCAGCTCATTGGCGCCCCAGGCTTGGCCAATCAGCACTGCCGCGCCCGAGCCCAAACCAATCATGAAAGAGATCAAGAAAAAGAAGACAGGGAAAAAAGCTGAGACAGAGGCCATGGCCCCGACGCCGAGCATTTGTCCTAAATAAATATTGTTCGCCGTTCCAGAAAGCGCCTGCAGCATGTTGCTGATGATCATGGGAACCAAAAACGCAAGGTAACTTTTCCACAAAACGGGGCTGTTTTGCGAAGAGGATAAAACGGTAATATTTTGGACTGAAGAATTCATGCATGCACTGGCGTAAGTAAACCATTAGAGCAGTATTTTTGTAATTTCAGAAAATTTAGGGGTGATTTTTGCAGTCTTTTTATGTGAAAAATCACATAAAAGGAAGTTCATACAACAGGCCTTGCTTGGTGAACAATGTCAGGGTTGCGCTTGGGTTTAGAGCGCAGGCTCAAATCAACGGCTCAATTCAGCGAAATTATTGAGCACCACCACGCCATCCCTGAGACCGCGCAATGAGGTCCCGCTTGCCACATGCCTGCGCGTAAATCAGAAAATTTCTTAGCCATCGTCATCCTGCAATCAACAAATCTAACCAAATAATAAAAACCCCCGCTGCTTGTCACTTGTATTTTTATAAAAATCAATTATTCGTCGTATTTATTGATTTAAATGCTATGCTAAATATAGCAATATTCAAAAATTAATACTAAAAAGTAATACCTATAAAGTGAATATTCACCATAAATAAGTGATTATTTATAAACAATAATTATTGCAAATAAATTAAAATTGTTCTTGCATTGAGTTGTGTTTTAAAGCTTATGCATTTTTCAATATTTAAAATACATAGCGGAACTTGATTTGATGTTTTCAACACGTTCTCAAAAGCGTGTTTTTTACTCGAGCAACATTTCTAAACATTGGAGGTATTGAAAATGGTCACTAAAAAATCCGTTCTTGAGGCTAAAAATACAGACAAATTAGCCATCAGCAAAGGGACTGAGGCTACTCACCTACACGAATTTTCTGTCGTTAAACCTGGCGATTTTATTAAAAATTTCAAGGTGGGACTAGAGTTTGAAGGCGCATTTGCAGAGTATCTCAACCTGTGGTTTCATAAACATTACACAGACATATTGGTCGTTGTAGATACGTCCATCAGTGTCGACCCTTCCAATGATTTTGGTATCAGCTCAGTGATTGACTTGATTCGCAACACCCAGGTTGGCTGCATGCGCTTTCGGGTTGATATTGCGCTGCGCAATGGTGAAGCACCCAACGTCGTCGCAGCGCCAACCATTCATCAACCCAAATACCGCGGTTTCCAATTTGACATGGTCAGTGCAGGTGCTTCTGTGATTGACAGTTACGAGCAAATTTGGTGTTTTGGCTTTAATCCCTCGAATTCGGGAAGCGCCAATGACGCTGAGATAGATTTGGCCAGTGCATTACCAGCGCAAGCAGGCGAGCTTGCCAAGCTAGCTAGCTGGATGAAAGTCAACAAAGGGGGCCTGTTTGGCACGGGTGACCATCACTTCCTTGGCGCTTCCATGTGCCGCAAAATTCCTCGTTTAGGCTCCATGCGGCGTTGGACTAATGCAGACGGCGTGCCCCCAATTGGGACCTCCGCTAGGATCGACACATTACGTCCGCCATCCGCCGCTTACGAGCCTAGCGCACCGGGCGGACCGGCAGCGCTAGGTAACAGCCCGCACCAAGGCGATCTCACCGTGCAGCCGATTCAGTGGACAGCCTTCCAGCGGTCATTCTGGCCCTTCCGCTGGCTCAAACGTCCTCACCCTGTGCTGTGCCACCCGACAATGGGCCCGATCAATGTCATGCCCGACCATGCACATGAAGGCCTTTGTGTTGAAGCTGCCAATATCAACTTAGCCGCAACTTATAACTTTGACGGCGCGGGCGCACAAGACGAATACCCGAATGCCATAGACGGTGGCGCCAAACCAGAGCCCTTCATGGCTGCATACGGTAGCAATTTAGGCAGCCCGCCGTATAACTTTGTGAAAGGCGCTCAGCCAGCGCGCGCGCACAACCCCATGGTCAATGTCTATGACGGTCACCGCGCCGGTGTGGGCCGCGTCGCGACAGATTCGACTTGGCACCACTGGATGGACGTCAACATCAACAACATCCGAGCCGCCAACAACGATGATTGGAAAAAAATCAGCCGTTACTACATCAACCTGGCGATTTGGCTTAACCCACCGGGCAAATCAACGCATTGTTTCTACGTATCAGCCGTCGCCAGTCATTTCCAAACGCCGGGTTTTCAAGAGTACTCTTTCAATGCCAGCATACGAGACTTAGGGCAAAGTTTACGCACGCACTTGGTCTATCACTACGGCCCATGCTGGGTGACGGAAAGAATTTGGGAGATTATTTGGGAGCGCAAACTGTGGCCGTTTGAGCTGCTGCGCGAAGAGCGTCCAAGCATCGATTTTGGCGGCATTGACCCCACCATCCTAGAAGAGCTGGTACTCGGCCACATGGTCAAAGCCACCCTGAAGTCCGCGCAAACTGTGAAATACGCAGTATCGCAAGGGAATTTAAAATCTATTGAAACCCTGCCAGCGCCTGAAAAACTGTTTGACAAACCCCTGCGTGCAGCGCTCAAAGAGATGACCGCTGGCCTAAAAGAGCATTTTGATTTAGGTGCCAGAGCAGTAAAAATGATGAACCAGTAAGTATGTAATTCATTCAGCATGACCCAGCAGGTATCAAATACTTGCTGGGTATTTTTTATGCCTCATTTTTCTATTTATTATGGGTCTTAGGAAGCAAACTAAATTAAAGAGGATTTTCTCTTAGTAACTTTAGCATAGCCAAATAGAGATTCTGATGCCGATGATTAAACCTAAAC
>JAYUCJ010000029.1:0-2065 GCA_043740415.1 Polaromonas sp.
AGTTTAGGTTTAATCATCGGCATCAGAATCTCTATTTGGCTATGCTAAAGTTACTAAGAGAAAATCCTCTTTAATTTAGTTTGCTTCCTAAGACCCTTGGATAAAGTAAATGAATTTATACAAAAGGCAAACAGCAATACTTTGAGTGCGGCCGAAGTCGTAATGCTTAAAGGCCTTGATTTAGCTGAATTGCATCGCTTTGAGCAAGCGCGAGATCTTTCAATTTCTCTATTAAAACAGTGGTTAATTGCATACAAGTTTAAAAACTGGACGAATCATCGAACAACGTCTCCTGGAGATGCTGTTTCAGATACGGAAAAAGAAGCTCGTGCAGAGCAAATTGCACGGCAACTATCGAACAACAATCACTGGCATTCACACGGGAGGATGATAAGTATGAAACGACTTCAAAATGAATTAAAGCTGGAAATTGATGATTACACCGATATTGCAGTTTTAAGAGATAACGTTAAGATATACAACACGCTACTTTCTGAGTATTTGGAGCGTCAATCTTCACCAATGATCATTCACAGTCCTAGAGGGTAATATGGAACTTGCTACACAAGTTGAAATGCTACTAAAGCAAGCAGAAGCACAAACGCAACTCATTCATAAGCTTTCCATACAAAAAGCATCCCGTGTTTTTGATGAGTTGGTGACTAAAGGTTTAATCGAAGCTCCTTCGTACCGCTTAACACCTATTAATAATTTGCCACCAAAGACGGTTGCTTTTTATAAGCAGCGTTAATTTTTGAAATGAATTTCATCATCAAAAAAAATAGCGCACTAAGCAATAAATACGCCGGCTAGAGCCATATTTGACCCATAAAAACAAAAAAGCCCTCGCATGAGGGCTTTTTGCTGTGGTTGATACTTTAGAAACTCAAATATCAATATTCCCCGCCCGCAACGCATTCTGCTCAATAAACTCCCGCCGTGGCTCGACCTCATCCCCCATCAGCATGGTGAAGACGCGGTCGGCTTCGATGGCGTCGTCGATCTGGACGCGCAGGAGGCGGCGGACGGTGGGGTCCATCGTGGTTTCCCAGAGCTGGGAGGGGTTCATCTCGCCCAGCCCTTTGTAGCGCTGGCGGCTGGTGGTGCGCTCGGCTTCGGCCAAGAGCCACTTCATGGCGATGCGGAAGTCGTTGACTTTTTCTTCCTTCTGGCGCTCGCCTTCACCGCGCATGACTTTCGCGCCGTCGCCCAATAAACCACGGAAGGTGTTGGCGGCTTCGGCCAGGGCGGCGTAGTCGGCACCGTGGACGAAGTCTTGCGTCAAGACGCTGCTTTTCACGTTGCCGTGGTGGCGGCGGCTGATGCGCAGGATGGGTTTGTCGGTGCGGACGTCGAACTCGCCGGCGACTTCGGCGTGGCTGCCGATGCTGAGCAGGAAGGCTTGCAGGTCGGTGGCGGACTTTTCAGCGTCGGAGACGGTGTCGAGGTTCAACACCACGCCGTCGGCAATGGCTCTGAGCGCTTCGTCATCCATGAAGTTGCGCAATCTTGCGATGACGGCTTCGGCGAGGGAGTGTTTGCGTGCCAGTTCGTTCAGGGTGTCGCCAGTCAGTGTCGTCGGATTTTCGCCGCCGGTGAAGACGGACGCGTCTTTCATGGCGATGCGCAGCAGGAAAGCATCTAACGCGGGGGCGTCTTTGAGGTAGAGCTCTTCTTTGCCGGCCTTGACCTTGTACAAGGGCGGTTGCGCGATGTAGATGTGGCCGCGCTCGACCAGCTCGGTCATCTGGCGGTAGAAGAAGGTGAGCAGCAGGGTGCGGATGTGCGCGCCGTCAACGTCGGCGTCGGTCATGATGATGATGCGGTGATAACGAAGCTTGTCGACGTTGTACTCATCCTTGCCGATGCCGGTTCCCATCACGGTGATCAGGGTTACGACTTCCTGGCTGGACAGCATCTTGTCGAAGCGTGCCTTTTCGACATTGAGAATCTTCCCTTTGAGCGGCAAGATCGCCTGAAACTTCCGGTCGCGACCCTGCTTGGCCGACCCGCCCGCGGAATCTCCCTCGACAATGTATAGCTCGCAAAGTGCTGGATCCTTTTC
>JAYUCJ010000030.1:0-40026 GCA_043740415.1 Polaromonas sp.
CTCTATATAAATCAACGAGTTAGCCGATGCAGCAACGCTGTTTTCTATGCCTATATTTGATTTCAACAACTAACGTTGACATAGCCTAAATTTAATAGCATCTTAGGCAATGAATACGCCGGCTAGAGGCATATTTAAGTCTCAGAACTCGCCATAAACAAACTGGCGCAAACTCCACGCATCCAACGGTTGGCGCTGTCGTAGTGGTAGTGTTCGTGCCAGTATGGTTTGACGGGGAAGCTGGGTGGCGAAGCGGCTGGCCAGAATCTGCAAATCAAGGGTAAATCCTAATCTGAAAAGTCAGCCGTTCATTTACACTTCGGAAATGAACGAACTAGTACATTCAGTCGAAAAAATTAAACCAGCGGCGAAAAGAGTAGTCAAAATAACATCAAAAAATGCTATTAAAAATATAGCTATTAAATCAATAAATACACCGGCTATAGCCGAAAAACCTAGTCGTACCAATGACCCGGCGCGCACCATGGCGGGGATTTTGGAAGTGGCGACGGCGGAGTTTGCGGCCAAGGGTTTGAGCGGGGCGCGGATCGACGAAATTGCGGCGATCACCAAAACCAGCAAACGCATGATCTACTACTATTTTGATAGTAAGGAAGGCTTGTATGTTGCGGTTTTGGAGGAGGCGTATCGCCGTATTCGGCAGATTGAGCAGCAGCTGCATTTAGAAGACTTAGAGCCTGAGGCGGCGCTGCGAAAATTGGTCGGCTTCACGGTGGATTACCAGTGGAGCAACCCCGATTTTGTGCGCTTGGTGATGAATGAAAACATCCACCGGGGCGAGTTTTTGGCGCAAAGCAAAACGATTCAAGGTTTGAACATTCCTGTGGTTCATGCAGTCCAGCAGGTGTATGAGCGGGGGGTGGAGCAGGGCATTTTCAGACCCAATTTGGATCCGCTTGACTTGCATATGACTATGTCTGGCTTGAGCTTTTTTAATGTTTCCAACCAGTACACGTTTTCGTTGATTTTTAAGCATTCTTTAGAAAATGTGGCGAATTACCAAGCGAGACGGGAAAGCATTATCGAGACGATGGTGCGGTATGTTGGGAATTAACCAAATGGTACATTTTGTCTTGGGTAGAGTAATATAGACAGAATCAAGCACAAAAAATCTAATACTTTAAGAAAGAAAACTATGAAATTTCTCATGCTGCATGGCATCAACCACAATATGTTCGGCAAGCGTGATGCTAAGCAATATGGCACGATAACCTTGGATGAAATCAACGCATCGTTGACTACTTTAGGCAAAGAACTTGGCGTGGAAGTTGAACATTTTCAAACCAACCATGAAGGCGACATGTGCGAGCGCATTCATCAAGCCTATCGCGATGGCGTCGCAGGTGTGATGATCAACGCTGGGGCTTGGACGCATTACAGCTATGGCATTCGCGATGCTTTGGCGATTTTGACTTGTCCAGTGGTTGAAGCCCATATGAGCAACATTCATGCGCGTGAGGAGTTTCGCCATAAATCTGTATTTGTCGAAATTATCAAAGGGCAAATCAGCGGCTTTGGTGTGGATAGCTATTTGTTGGCGTTACGTGCCGCAGTGTCTGCCGCTACATCTGAGGCAAAAGCGGGTAAATAATGGCAGGAGGTGTAATAAACGGTCAAACTGAACTGGTAGCTCACATCGGATACCCCACACACAGTTTCAAAGCACCGATGATTTATAACCCTTGGTTTGACAAGGCCGGTGTTAACGCGCGTGTGATTCCCATGGGCTGCAAGCCTGAAGACTATCCAGCTTTTTTGAAGCTGGTGTTCAAGCTCAGCAATATTCACGGTGCCTTGATCACGATGCCACATAAGGTGACAACGATTGGCTTGTTAGACAAGGTATTTCCAACCGCTGCGATTGCTGGCGCTTGCAATGCAGTTCGACTCGGTCCCAATGGCCAACTTCGAGGCGATATGTTTGATGGTGAAGGCTTTGTGCGTGGTGTGCTGCGTAAAGGCACGAAGCTGCAAGGTGCGCGCGCCTTGGTGGTCGGTGCGGGTGGCGTGGGGTGTGCTATTGCTGCATCTTTGGTGGCTGCAGGCGTTGCTCCCCTAGGTTTGTTTGATGTCAACGCGGCATCTGCTGAAGGTTTAGCGGGGCGCTTGCAGCAACATTACCCTGCTTTGCAAGTGGTCACGGGTTCTAATGATCCAGCTGGCTTTGATTTGGTCGTTAACGCGACCCCCATGGGCATGAACGTTGGGGATGCTATGCCTATGGATGTGTCTCGCATAGCATCAACCACTTTTGTGGGTGAAGTCGTGATGAAAACGGAAATTACCGCATTTTTGGCTGTAGCGGATGAGCGCGGATGCCGTGTTCAGATTGGAGCTGACATGCTGTTTGAGCAAATCCCCGCCTATCTTGAGTTTTTTGGCATGCCAAGTACAACGCCTGAAGAGTTGCGCGCTTTGGCAACGCTCAATTATTTCTAAAGATACGCCTGATTTTTCAAAAAATTAGTCTTTGGTAGCCCTGCGTTGAACCGCTTCAACATAAGCTTGCCCGTCGGGTGCTTGCTTGTTTTGTTGGGCGTCCCAAATCATTTGACCTAGGCATTCCATCACAACGTGGTGGGCATCGTGCAATGAATCGAGTCTGGCGGTCAGCAGTTCGACCGCTTGCCTGATGCCCCGTGGCTGGTCAATCGAGCATTGCTCGGTGATGGTTAAATGCATGGACAGGTGCAAAAACGGGTTGGTTTTACCATCGTCGGTATTGATAATCTGTGATAAATTCAGAAGTGCTGCATCCACGTCTTTTAAGTCTGCGTGATATTCAGGATGCTCATCAATCCATAAACTTGCTATTGTTTCGATAGCTTCTAAGGCAACATTATCGTTGGCTTTGGCATAAACAGAGCAAAAAAACCGCCGAACATCGGCTTGTGTGGGTTGGTAGAGCATTTGTCTATTTTAAAGGACGGTTAAACTCAAACCATCGCTGACTTTGAACTTTGCATGGCATGATTTTCCCTCTTATCACAGATCCGTTTTTTTACGCGGTTGCAATTCCAGCAGTGCTGTTGCTAGGTATCAGTAAAAGCGGTTTTGGTGCGGGCTTTGGCTCGCTGGCTGTGCCCATGATGGCGGTGGTAGTTACCGTGCCACAAGCTGCGGCCATCTTGATGCCGGTTTTACTGCTGATGGATTTGCTCGGAATCTCTGCATTTCGCAAGCATGTCGATAAAAAATTGTTGAAATTTTTATTGCCTTTCGCCTTGCTGGGGACATTGGTCGGCACTTTGTTATTTAAGGTATTGAACCCACAAACGGTTGCGGGCATGGTTGGTGTTTTTACCTTGCTGTTTCTAGCGCAAAGGTTGTTGTTTCCACCCAGGCCTGACAGTGCACCCCCGCCGCGATGGTTGGGCGCTATCCTGACCTCAGCTGCCGGCTTCACAAGTTTCATTGCGCATGCTGGTGGGCCACCCATTAACGCTTATCTGATTCCTTTGAAACTGAAGCCATTGGTGTTTGCTGCAACGGTGTCATACCTGTTCTTCTTCATTAATTTATCGAAATGGATTCCTTATGCATGGTTGGGCTTGCTTGATATGCGTAACTTCGCCACGTCCTTGGTTTTGTTGCCTTTAGCGCCTATGGGTGTTTGGATTGGTGTGCGCATCGCCAAACGCATCAATCCCGATCTGTTTTATAAACTCCTCTACACGGGCATGTTTTTAACGGGTTGCAAGCTGGTTTGGGATGGTTTCAAGTAACACTTTTACCCGCCATCTCTCGCTCTTTCGCCATTTGCTCAGCAAGCTGCGCACGACCTTGTTTCACTGTGCTGATGACCTTGGCGCGGTCTTGGTAATGCGGGTGCATTAGCTCTAAAAGCTCGAAGTTGTGCGTTCTGAAGAGTTGAACGATACGACTCGCATCTGGCGCAGCGTAGCCCAGCAGTTCTAAAACACTGCCCGCGCTTTGCAAACTGCTTTCAAACAGCTCGCGCTGAATCAATGTCACATCACGGTCACGCAGTTTGTTCCAATGGGTTGCATCACGTGCGCGAACGACCAGTTGCAGCTGCGGGAAGTGTTCTTTGGCTAAGTCAACAATGGCGAGCGATTGCTCTACGTCATCTACCGCAACGACCAAAATTTGCGCAGTAGCCACCCCTGCCGTGCGCAGCAGGTCTAGCCGTGTGGCATTGCCGTAGAACACGCGGTAGCCGAAGCTTCTGGCAGTTTCAATCATCTCGGCATCATGGTCAAGTACGGTGGTGGGGATATCTTGCGCCAACAGCAATCGACCCACAATTTGCCCATAACGGCCAAACCCCGCAATGATGATGGGTGCTGCTTGCTGCTCTGAAATCTCATCGGGTAAGGTAACGCCACAATTGGCATAGCGCGGCAGCCAAAGTTTGTCGATGGCAATCAAGATCAGCGGGCTGATGAGCATAGACAGCGCGACGACACCGATCAACAAAGATGCAGTCACAGGCGCGAACACCTTGGCGCCAGCAGCGGCTTGAAACACCACAAAGGCAAATTCACCACCTTGTGCGAGCAGTAAAGTCAGCACCGGTCGCTCTTGAAAAGGCACATGCATGAGGCGGGTGATGCCATAAATTACTGCAAATTTAATAGCAACGAAGGCAATCAATACGCCGGCTATGAGCCAAGGCGAGTTGATGAGTACGGAAAAATCGATGCTCATGCCCACAGCGATGAAAAACAGCCCGAGCAGCAGCCCCTTGAACGGCTCAATATCCGTTTCTAACTCGCGGCGATATTCGCTTTCAGCCAGCAGCACACCCGCTAAGAAAGCGCCCAAGGCCATGCTCAAACCCACAAACAGCATCAAAGCTGCAATACCAACGACTAAAAGCAGAGATGCAGCTGTGAAGATCTCTGGGGTTTTGCTGCGTGCAATCCAGTGGAAGATGGGGCGCAACAAAAGTCTACCACCAATCACAATGCCAGCTATTATTGCTATTATTTTAATAGCTGAATAGGTAATATCTACGCCGGATGATGCCTCGTTTACATCTGAGCTGACGCCTAGAAGTGGAATCAAAGCCAAAATCGGTATCGCAGCCACGTCTTGGAACAATAAAATCGAAAATCCGGCTTGTCCGCTGCTGGTGGGCAGCAAGTTGCGCTCGCCCATCACTTGCAACGCAATAGCGGTTGATGACAATGCCAAACCCAGTGCTGCAACCAAAGCCGTTTTCCAACCGCCCAACGCAGCAGAAACAGCGGGAACCAGTAAACTTGCGCCCCACAATGCGATAAATAAAACGGCAGTGCAAGCTATGACTTGAGCGCTACCCCAGCCAAAAATGGGGCGACGCAAGCTCCACAGGCGCTCGGGTTCTAGCTCTAAACCCACCAAAAACAGCATCAAAACCACGCCAAACTCGGCAAAATGCAAGATATCTTGCACATTGGTGACCAAGCCCAAGCCCCAAGGCCCGATCGCCATGCCGGCGGCTAAATAGCCAATGATGCTGCCCAGACCTAGCGCTTTGGAGACAGGCACGGCAATAACCGCTGCACCCAGGTAGATTAAACTGTTGATGAGCCAAGACGGGGCGTGTTCCATATCGGTATTACGTTTTTAGTGCATCTGTAGCCGTAAGTATATGGAGAGATGGTCTAGGCTCAACAGTATTTATTCTTAACTGCGAGTGGTCTATCCATGAAAACATTTCAAACTTTGGCAGAACTAGCCGCTTGTGTGGGCCAAGATGTCGCGGTGAGCGATTGGCTGACGGTCACTCAGGAGCAAATCAACCAGTTTGCCGAAGCCACGGGTGACCGCCAGTGGATCCACATTGACCCTGAGCGCGCCAAAGCTGGCCCGTTTGGTGCGCCCATCGCGCATGGATTTTTGACCCTGTCATTGTTGCCGCAGTTTTTTGCGACCGCCTTGCATGTGGCGCAAACCCGCATGGGTGTGAACTATGGGTTGAATAAAGTACGGTTCATGTCCCCCGTGCCTGTGGGCAGCGCGTTGCGTGCGCGCTTGTTTTTGGTGGCCGCAGAGCCGATTGACAACAATGGCATGCAGATGACTTGGGATGTGACGATTGAGCGCGAAGGCGTGACTAAACCCGTGTGCGTGGCTCAATCTATGTCGCGCAGCTACCCTTAAGTTTCTAGATTAAACCTTGGGTGGCTGGATTTGATGGGATTCGGTAAATCCATTTTGCCGCCAAGCCTCATAGACGGTGATGGCGACTGCATTTGATAAATTCAAACTGCGCTGGTTCGGCAACATGGGCAGTTTGATGCGTTGCTCGGGTAGAAAGGATTCACGTAATGCAGGTGCAAGACCTTGCGTTTCAGAGCCAAAGACCAAATAATCACCCGCCACAAATTGTGCTGCATGCACCAAGCGTGTGCCTTTGGTGGTCAGCGCAAACATCCGCTCTGGCGCTGGTTGCTGGTCATCCAAAAACGCTTGCCAGCTGGCGTGTCGCTTCAATTCGGCGTATTCGTGGTAGTCCAAACCCGCGCGGCGCATGTGTTTGTCGTCCATGGAGAAGCCCAAAGGCTCGATCAAATGCAAATGGCATCCGGTGTTGGCGGCCAGGCGAATGATGTTGCCCGTGTTGGGCGGAATTTCGGGTTGAACCAAGACGATATTAAACATGCGCTTATTGTCTAGGGAAAAGTGGTTTATTCCTCGGTTCGCGCAAAAACTATCGCCGTGATGTGCGCCGCCCCTGCTTGGCGCAGTGAAGCTGCCGCAGCAAACAGCGTTGCCCCGCTGGTCATCACGTCATCAACCAAGACGATGCGCTTGCCTTGTAATTCCTGCGCTCTGAGCGGCTCTACGGCAAATGCTGCCTTGACATTCTTCAAACGCTCTGAGCGACTCAATGTGCTTTGTGTCAGCGTGTCTTTGATCCTAAGCAACAAATGTGCATCTGTTTTGGCATGGCTCAGATGCTTGCAAAGTTCCAGAGCTTGGTTGTAGCCACGGTGCTGAAGTCTGGCTCTGGACAAAGGCACAGGTATCAATAGATCGGCGCGGTCTACAGCTTGTTCTATCGAAGACGTGCTGTTCAAAAGCAGCGAAAAAGCCCTTGCCCAAGCGGGGTTGTTGCCAAATTTGTAACTGGCAATGCAATTGTTCCATGGGTACTCGTATGAAACGGCAGCTAGGCATTCGTCCAGTGGCGGTGGTTTAACAATACAAGCGCCGCAACGTTTGATGTCATCTGAAATGCCTGCCTTCAAAGTAAGGGCGCAGCCTGTGCAGCGCCGTACAGGCTGGGCGAAACGTGTCACACAAGGCTCACAAACCAAGCCATTGCTAGGCCAGGTTCTGCAAACGGCGCATTGGCTGGGAATCCAATTCAAAAGTCGCTGCTGTAAAGGGTGAAGGTGATTGCGGAACAATTGGTTAAACATAGATAGCCAATATACTCGGAGTGATGGGCGTATTCATTTGCAAAGAGGTTTAGATATGAGTTTAGACATGAAATTAATGACAAAGCTGAGTGGCGTAACAAGTCTGGCATGGATGGTGATATCAAGCATCACGACTACGGCAACAGCGCAAACCAGTGCAGCTGGGGCATCACATTACCCGAATAAAACGATTCGCATTGTTGTGCCGTTCACGCCGGGTGGCAGTACCGACATTTTGGCGCGCGCCATTGGTTTAGAGCTTAACAAAGCTTGGGGTCAAGCTGTCGTGATAGAAAACGTCGCGGGTGCTGGTGGCAGCATTGGCGCAGACAAAGTGGCGAAATCTCCGGCGGATGGCTACACCTTGTTGATGGGACACATCGGCACTTTGGCGGTTAATCCATCGCTGTTTCCAGATCTACCCTACCAGCCTTTGCGTGACTTTGCGCCTGTAGCCTGGGTGGCGCGTGTGCCCAATGTGTTGGTAGTTCACCCTGCCGTTCCTGCTAAAAACTTCAAAGAATTGGTCGCTTTGGCAAAATCCAAACCCGGTCAACTCAATTACGGCTCAGGTGGTAATGGCAGCGCTGCGAATTTGGCGACCGAGTATTTGAAACTGCAAACCAATATGTCGCTGCTGCATATTCCTTACCGAGGCACCGTGCCAGCCATGACAGACTTGTTGGGTGGGCAAATCCAAGTGCTTTTCACAGGTGCACCTGCCGTCATTGGGCAAATCAAATCGGGCCAACTGCGCGCCTTGGCAGTGTCATCACCGCAACGGCTAGAGTCATTGCCCGATGTGCCAACTGTGGCTGAAAGCGGCTACAAAAACTTTGAAGCAGACCAGTGGTACGGCGTTGTCGTGCCAAAAGGCACACCACAGGATATTGTTAGCAAACTCAATGCACAAATCAACCGTGCTTTGCAGTCGCCAGAGCTTAAAAATCGCCTCAACAACGAAGGCGCTGTCGCCACACCATCTACGCCTGAAGTGTTTGGAAAACTTATTCAAACAGAAATTGCGCGCTGGAGCCCCGTGATTAAGTCTGGGCGAGTTACCGCGCAATAGAAACCTATGGCAAACGAACGTCCCCCAACTATCTCATCCAGCGCATTTGCACATTGGCAGCGCATTGCACCTGCCGCTTCACCGTGGCTGCACGAAGAAGTGGCCAGCCGCATGGTGGATCGGCTGCAATGGATCAATTTGCACCCCAAAGCTTGGATGCACTGGGGTGCCGTTCGGGGTGGACAGCTTGCACATGTTGCACTATTAGAAAAATATCCAAAAGCAGCGTGTTTTTTGCCACTAGCCGGCGAATTTATTGCCGATGATGCTATTAAAAATATAGCAAAAAAATCAATTAAAGATGGCAAATGGAATTTATCCAGCTTGTTTAAAAGCAAAGCCAAGGTCGATAACGTTTCGTCTGCCGACGGCGCAGTTGATATGCTGTGGGCGAACATGCACTTGCACAATGCACTTGACCCACAAATCTTGATTGCGCAATGGCACACAGCTTTGGCGACGGACGGATTTTTGATGTTCTCCTGCCTAGGCCCAGACACTCTGCGCGAGTTGCGTGGTATGTACGAGCAACTAGGCTGGTCAGTGCCCAGCCACCAATTTACCGACATGCACGACTGGGGCGATATGCTCATCCAAGCCGGCTTTGCCGAGCCGGTGATGGATATGGAGCGGATTGTGCTGACTTACGAAACGCCGCAAAAGCTGCTTGAGGATTTGCGCGAATTAGGCCGAAACTTGCACCCAGACCGCTTTCCCGCTTTGCGCGGCAAGGCATGGAAAGCCAAGTTAGAAGCCGCTCTGGTCGAGCATTTGACTGACCCTGCTGAGGGTGGCAGGTTAAAACTGACCTTCGAAGTCATCTACGGCCATGCGATGAAGCCGAAGCCACGGGTTAAGTTGAGTGAACACAGCGCGGTGTCGTTGCGGGATATGCGGGAGTTGTTGCAGAGTAGTCGAGGACGCTAGTCTATTCTGTTTAAACAAATAAAAAAGCCTGCAAGTCTTTCAACTTGCAGGCTTTTTGTTTTGAATCGCCGTATTAAGGGCGACTCAAATTAGAGATTACTTAGCGCGAACAGTGCGTGCCTTGGCCATATCACGTGGCACAAACACTTTACCGCCATTGCCTGGCTTTGCAGCTGGCTTAGCAAACGTTGGCTTGGCGAAGCCAGGCTTAGCGAATGCTGGCTTACGGTCAGCAAAGTCGCCGCGCGGAGCGAAATCACCGCGTGGGGCAAAATCTTTACGGGGTGCGAAGTCACCACGCGGGGCGAAATCATTGCGTTCACCGCGAGGTGCGAAATCACCGCGTGGAGCGAAGTCTTTGCGAGGTGCAAAGTCACCACGAGGCGCTGAGTCACCACGTGGGGCAAAATCTTTACGTGGCGCAAAGTCACCGCGCGGTGCGAAATCGCCACGAGGGGCTGAATCACCACGCGGAGGGAAGCCACCGCCGCTGCTATTGCGGTCGTTGAAACCGCCTTTGCGGACGTAGCTGTCTGGGGCGCGAGCATTGTCAGAAGGGCGACCTGCGAAGCGATCACCAAAACGGTCGCCTTGCGGTGCGCCGAAACCACCGCCTTGAGGCGCACGGTCAGCAAAACCACCACGATCGCCGCCACCGAATCCACCACGGCTAGGGGCAAACTTGCGGTCACGGCCAGCGCCGCCGCCTCCATGTCCACGGTCGCCACCAAAACCACCACGGTCTGGGCCGCCGAAGTTACCTGGGCGTGACTCAGGGAAGCGTTGTTTAGGCTCTAAGCCAGGAATCACTTCTGCTTTGAAAGGGGTACGTGTGAACTGCTCGATGTCCATGATACGGCGGCGGTCGCGGATTTCAGCAAAGCTGACAGCGATACCGTCACGGCCAGCACGACCCGTACGACCAATGCGATGGGTGTAATCTTCGGCTTTCATCGGCAGGCCAAAGTTGAACACGTGGCTGATGGATGGCACGTCGATACCGCGTGCTGCCACATCGGTTGCGACCAAAATTTGAACTTGACCTTCGCGCAAAGCTTGCAAACGGCGGTTACGGATGCCCTGGTTCAAAGCGCCATGCAAAGCAACCGCGCTGAAACCTTCTTGTTGCAGGTCATTCGCCAAACCATCGCACTCGATCTGGGTGCTGGCAAACACGATGGCTTGCTTGATGTTGGTGTCACGCAACCAGTGGTCGAGCAATTTGCGCTTGTGCTGAGAATTGTCAGCCCAGAACAAAGATTGCTTGATGTTTTGGTGTTTGTCTTGTGGGCTGTCGATGGTGATGCGCTGTGGCTCACGCATCACACGGCCAGCGAGTTGCTGAATGCGTGGTGCAAAAGTTGCGCTGAACATCATGGTTTGCTGGCGGCCGCTGGTCAACTGGTTGACTTCTGCGAGGTCGTCCGAGAAGCCCAAATCGAGCATACGATCGGCTTCATCAACCACCAAAAACTTGACTTTGTCGAGTTTCAATTGGTGTGAGCGTTGCAGGTCGAGCAAACGGCCTGGCGTTGCCACCACCAAATTAGCGTTTTGCAACTTGGCCAATTGCAACTGGTAAGGCATACCGCCCACCACGTTGGCAATGCGCAGGCCTTTGCAGTAGCGCACCAAATCAATCGCGTCGTTGGCAACTTGTTGTGCCAATTCGCGGGTAGGGCACAGAATCAAAGCGCCTGGAGTGGCTGGTGTGAAGTTGCGGAAATTGGTTGGGTCTTTGCGTTTGGCGCGCTTTGGAGGCGCTTCGCCACGGGCTTCAGCTTCAGCGCAAGCGGCTTCAAACTCAGCGCGTTCGGCAGCGGCCTCTTGTTCTTGTTGCTTCAGTAAAGTGTGAATCACAGGCAACAAAAAGGCGGCAGTTTTACCTGAACCTGTTTGGCTGGAAACCATCAAGTCAACAAATTTCTTAGGTGTGCCGTCAACAGCATCCGCTGGCAAAGCCAAAGGAATTGTTTTGGTTTGCACGGTGGTGGGTTGTGTGAAACCCATTTCTTTCACCGCTTGAATCAGCTCATCAGCCAAGCCAAGCGCGATAAAGCCGTTTGGCAATTTAGCGGCTTCTTCCGCGGCCAATGCTTTGGCCGCAGCTGCTTCATCTACTACATTTTCAATAGCAGTAGAGGTAGTAAATTCGCCGGCTACAGCAATATTTAATGTTAATTCGTTGTCGGTTTGAGATTCAAAAGCGTTGGTTGTCGAGTCAATCATAGAGTCAGTCATACATAGCCGCTACCAGTTTCGGTGCGGTTCCATTCAATGGTTAAAAAAACATCAACCATCAAACGAAGTACAACGCCTATTTACTCGAATGTCTCTGCAGCCCACATCTAAAGATGTGTGATTGCAGTCGGTAGCGACGCGGTTGGCTTTTTAATTTTTTGTCTGAGGATGGATTCGAAAATCTATCAGGTCAGATCAAATAAGCCCAAAGTGTGATGCAAGATGTACGATGCCAAAAAGGTGATGCAAATTCATCACTATTTCTGTACAGCTTCGAATTATAGCGTGACTACGGGTTTTTACCTAATGTTATTTTCAAGCAAGAAATAAGTCGTTGATTTTGTGAGATTTTTCACTTTAAAAAGTGCTCTCGGTAATGCACCAGTTCATCAATCGACTCATGCACATCCGCCAGCGCCGTGTGTTTTTGCTGCTTTTTGAAGGCCTTGTAGACTTCTGGTCGCCAGCGTTTGGCGAGTTCTTTGAAGGTGCTGACGTCGATGTTGCGGTAGTGGAAGAAAGCGTCCAACTTGGGCATGTATTTGACCAAAAACCGGCGGTCTTGGCTGATGGTGTTGCCGCACAGGGGGGACGTGGCTTTGGGGACGTATTTCTTCAAAAACGCCAAAATCTCGACTTCAGCGTCTGCTTCTGAGATGGTGGAAGCCTTGACTTTGTCAATCAAACCGCTTTTGCCATGCGTGCCTTTGTTCCACTTGTCCATCTTGTCCAACAGCTCGTCGCTTTGATGGATGACAAGGACGGGGCCCTCGATGCGTGGCTCTAAGTTTGGGCCGGTGATGACAACGGCGATTTCGATCACACGCTCGTTCTCAGGGTCTAAACCTGTCATTTCGCAGTCCAACCAGATCAAGTTTTGGTCGTTTTTAGCGAGCAAAACAGTTGGTTTAGTGGTTGAAACTTCAGTTTCTTGCTTGATTTTGGCGGTATTAGGCTTATTTGGCATACATAGGATTGTCGCCCCTTTTCCATGCCCATTCCTATCAATTCATCGGTAAACTCATACGCTATGACAAACGCATCCACATCGATAATTTTTACACTGGTATTTGCAGCGCTTTTGGTTGTTGGCTTGGTGGTCAAATATTGGCTGGCAACACGCCAAATCCGCTACGTGGCGCAGCACCGCAATGCTGTGCCAGCAGCATTTGCGCAAAACATCACCTTGGCAGCACACCAAAAAGCGGCTGATTACACGCTGACGAAGTCGCGTTTCGGTTTGCTGGAGTTGGCTTTTAGCACGGCGGTTTTAGTGGTTTGGACGCTGCTGGGCGGGCTGGATCTGCTGAACACTTGGCTGTTGGGTGTTATTGGTAATGCCTACGCTGGCTTGGCGCAGCAGTTGGCGTTGTTCGTCAGTTTTGCGGTGATTGGCAGCATCATCGAACTGCCATTCACGCTGTACCAAACATTTGTGATTGAAGAGCGTTTCGGCTTTAACAAGATGACGTTCAAGCTGTGGCTGATCGACGGTATCAAATCGAGTTTGATTGGCGCGTTGATAGGCCTGCCCCTTGCTGCGCTGATTTTGTGGCTCATGGGCGCGGCGGGTAGCCTGTGGTGGTTGTGGACGTGGTGCGTTTGGATGGGTTTTAACCTGCTGCTCTTGGTGCTGTACCCCACGGTGATTGCCCCGATGTTTAACAAATTCAAACCTCTTGAAGACGAAGCCTTAAAAGCCCGAGTAACTGCATTGATGCAGCGTTGCGGCTTTGCGGCCAAAGGCCTGTTTGTGATGGACGGTAGCAAGCGCAGCGGCCACGCCAATGCGTATTTCACGGGCTTCGGCGCTTCTAAACGCGTGGTTTTTTACGACACCTTGCTGGCCAAACTCTCACCCGCAGAGGTGGACGCGGTGTTGGCACACGAGCTGGGGCATTTCAAACACAAACATGTCATCAAACGCATCGTCGCCATGTTCGCCATGAGCTTGGCTGGTTTTGCCTTACTGGGTTGGCTGTCGACGCAAGTGTGGTTTTATACGGGGCTGGGCGTCATGCCGAATTCAGGTCTTATCTCAGCATTGGTTGGCGGAGTGCCTAACAATGCCCTGGCTTTGCTGCTTTTGATGCTTGCCATGCCGGCGTTCACGTTTTTCATATCGCCGCTGTTTGCACAGTTGTCGCGCAAGCATGAGTTTGAAGCCGATACCTACGCCGTCAAACAAACAGCGGGCAACGACTTGGCCAGTGCGCTGCTCAAACTGTACGAAGACAATGCCTCCACGCTGACGCCAGATCCCTTGTTTGTGAAGTTTTATTACTCGCACCCACCTGCTTCTGAGCGCTTGGCTCGTATGGGCTTCACAGCTAGCAGCGCATCTGCAGGGCAGTTGGTTTGACTAATATGCTTCAAAACGGACTTGTCGTTGCAGGATTTGGGCGTCACGTGCTCGTCGAAACCGACGCTGGCAACCGTATCATCTGCCACCCACGCGGGAAGAAAAACACCGCTGTGGTGGGCGACCGCATCAAGTGGTTGGCGACACAAGACGAAGGCACGATTGAGAAGCTTGAGCCTAGAAAAAACCTGTTTTATCGGCAAGACGAAATTCGCACCAAGTCGTTTGCAGCCAATTTAGACCAAATTTTGATTTTGATCGCTGCCGAACCGGAATTTTCAGAAAGCCAACTTTCGCGCGCTTTGATTGCGGCAGAAGCGGAGCACATCAAGCCCATCATTGCGCTGAACAAAAGTGATTTGAAAGTGCCGTTTGCCAAGGCTTGGGGCCGGCTGCAGCCCTACAAGGAGATGGGTTATGGCGTCGTGTCGCTGAGCTTGAAACCCAAAAATGTCAGTATTGCCAGCGATGCTGCGGACTTTGACATTGAACAAATTGAGCAACAAACTGAGTTGCTGATGTCGCTGCTGAAGGGTAAAACCACACTGGTTTTGGGTCCTTCGGGTGCGGGTAAAAGCACGCTGATCAATGCCGTGGTGCCCAATGCCACGGTGTTTACGCAAGAAATATCGCAAGCTTTGAATTCAGGCAAACACACCACCACCAGCACGACTTGGTATTGGGTGGATGAGGCAAAAACAACGGCGCTGATTGATTCGCCCGGTTTTCAGGAGTTTGGCCTGAACCACATCGAAGCCATGCATTTAGCCAGCTATATGCCAGACTTTAAGGTGCATGTGCCGAATTGCAAATTTTACAACTGCAGTCATTTGCATGAGCCGGGTTGCGGCGTTTTGGAATCAATGAAAAATGATGTGAAAAATGAATCTAGCCGACGTAAAATAAGCCTAGAGCGCTATAGAATATATAGCAGTTTGTTTGCTGAATTGTCTGAAGTAAGGTATTGATATGAAAATAGAGCGATTTGAACTCACTCAATTAACCGACGCATAAACTGTCTTTATTAACCTAGTAAGTTAGACAAAGTCAGCAAAGCTAGGAGCAGCATCCACAACACGACATAGCGCCAAACAAGGCCAACCACGCTGCGCAAATGCGCGGGTTCGGCCTCACGGCCTGGCGTGCTGATGGTGGCCTCCGGCGCTGCCGCAGCGTTACCCAAATCGGTGCTGTCTTGCCCGTCGAAGGTTGGATTAGCCGCTTCAACTTTTGATGCAGGTTTGAGCAGCTCACCGCCCAAGCGCACATGCATCGCGCCCGATGTGGCGGCCAAAATCACACCGTCGTTGGAATTATCTAACGTGGGTAATTGTTGTGCATAGTTGCGCCAGCAGTCAATCGCATCCTCAAAATTACCCACCACGGCAAAGCCCATAGCGGTGAAGCGGGCGGGTAACCAATCGACCAGAAACCAGGCTTTTGCAGTGGTAGTGCGTAAGTGGTCGCTCACTACGGCGGTGTCGTCATGCACGTTGTCGATGTTTGAGTGACTCAGTTTTGTTTTAAAGCGCGGTTTCCAAAAGCGGACAGTAAATTCAGCCATGCGGTAAAACACCGCACCAAATGGCCCCAAGCCCAGCGCTGCCAAGATGACATACCAGGTGAGTACACCAAAGACGTGGCGATGCGCCGCTAAAACCGAGTATTCAATCACATGGCGCACTATCTCGCTGCGCGGAATGTTGCTGGCATCGACATTTTGCCAATCGGCCAAAAGCTGGCGCGCTAAATCTTCGTCGCCAGCGTCTAGCGCATCCCGAATATCGGTGAAGTGGTAGCTAAATTGCCTAAACCCAAGCGTGGCGTAGAGCACTGCCACGTTCCACACGACGGCTGCTGGCCAGCCGATGGCGTAGATCAAGAACCAATGCATCGCTAAAACGCCAAGTGCTGGCAGGACTACGGTGATAGCCCAAACAACCCAGCCGTGATCCGCTTTACCAGCATCAAAATTACGGCTAACCGCGTTTGCCCAATGGCGCAGGCCATGGTGAATGGGGTTGCTGCGGGTTAATGGTTTGACTTGCTCAATCAAGAGCGCGCAAAAAATGGCAAAAAAGCTCATGCCAGCATCATAAAGGAAGGCGGCAAGCTAAATCTAATAGCTGATGCCCTTTTGCAACTTTTTACTCTAAGCTTGAAAATTTAAGCCTGCAAAAATCGATAAAAATTACGCAACATGCCGGCCGTTGCACCCCAAATAAAGTGCTCTTTGCCGTTCGGGGCTTGGTCGTCGGGGTAGGGTATGGAAAACCACTTGCGGCGCGCGCCCTGCCATTCAAACACGTGCTCATGGTGGTTGGCTGGGTTCATCAAAAAAGCCAAGGGCACTTCAAAGGCGTGTGCAACTTCATTGGCATTGAGTCGCAATTCAAAACTGGGGTTCAGCAGCGCGACAACGGGAGTGATGACAAATTGCGTACCCGTTAAATAGGTGGGCATCGCGCCTATGACTTCAATGTGTGACGCCTCAATGCCCACTTCCTCAAAAGTTTCTCGCAACGCGGTAGCCGTGGCATCCGCGTCATCCGCATCTGCCTTGCCACCAGGAAAGGCGATTTGACCACCGTGGGTGGCTAAATGGGTGGTGCGCTGGGTCAAGAGTACGTGCAACTCATCGCGCATCACCAGCGGCAGCAAAACGGAAGCGTGCGCTAACTCACGCTGGCTGAAGTTGGACTCGCGCAGCACTTCGGGCGACCAGTCGGGCTGATTGGCAAATCGTGCACGCAAGGCTTGTGGCGACATTGCAATGCTTGGCACTGCTGGCATGTTTGCACCCGTACCGATGATGGGCACTGTGCGCGGATCAAAAATCGGAGGTGCGATGTAGTCAGGAGCCGACATGTTTGTGCAATTCAAAAAACCATAAAAAAAACCGCTAAAAGTAACTCATAGAGTGACTGGTAGCGGTTGTTTGTCAGAGCCAGTTTGACTGACTCATCTGTCTCGACTTTATGCAGCAGTAACTGCTGCAGGTGTCTTGATCTTCTTAGGAGCCAATTTTTCTTTGATACGTGCAGACTTGCCGCTACGGTCACGCAAATAGTACAACTTAGCGCGGCGAACATCACCACGGCGTTTGACTTCAATCGCTGCGATCAGTGGGCTGTAAGTTTGGAACGTACGCTCAACGCCTTCACCGCTGGAGATTTTACGAACGGTGAAGCCGCTGTTCAAACCACGGTTACGCTTGGCGATAACGACGCCTTCAAACGCCTGCAAACGCTTGCGAGTTCCCTCGACCACGTTAACGCTGACAACGATGGTGTCACCAGGGGCAAACTCAGGGAGTTTTTTGTTCAAACGAGCAATTTCTTCTTGCTCTAGTGTTTCGATTAAGTTCATAGTTACCTCTTGTGATCATGGCAGCACCAATGTCGGGATTGACATATGCTCAATAAATGGACAGAGAAATCTGCAAATAGAGCGGCCAGCCAGAGGATCGAAAAGCCCCAGATTATAACAGTTTATAGGGGCTTTTTCAACAAATCTGGCCGTAGCTCAGTTGTGAGCTTCAGCCGTTGCTCTTGCCGCCACTTCTCAATATTGATGTGGTGACCGGATAAAAGAACATCTGGAACTGCTTTAGATACACCTTGATTTCCCCAAATCTCAGGCCGTGTGTAGTGCGGGCAATCCAGCAAGCCGTCCAAAGCTGGGTTGAAGCTGTCTAAATGGTGGCTGTCTTGGTCGCCAAGCACGCCGGGCCGCAAGCGGGCAACAGCATCAAGCAGCGCCATGGCCGCGATTTCACCGCCAGAGAGTACAAAATCGCCTAGACTGATTTGGATATCGACATACGCGTCGATAAAGCGCTGGTCAATGCCTTCGTAGCGGCCACAAACCAGCACGGCACCGTCGCTTTTTGACCATTTTTCAACGTTTGAGTGGTCAAGTTTTTGCCCGATGGGTGAAAAAAGCACCACGGGAACTTTTGCGTTTACCTTGTCTGATGGCGATTTTGCTTGATCTCGCTCAGTTTGGATAGCTTCTAGGCACAAGCGCAATGGCTCAGCCATCATCACCATGCCGGGTCCGCCACCGAAAGGGCGGTCGTCGATACGGCGGTAGGTGCCTTGGGCGAAGTCGCGCGGATTCCACAGTTTTACATCCACCAAAGCGATGCCATCTTTGGCTTCGTAGGCTCGGCGGGTGATGCCGATGGTTAAAAAAGGGGCAAAAAGTTCAGGGAAAAGGGTGATGACATCGAAGCGCATAAATCAAGCTAAATGGGCTTTTGTGCTCAATCAGTAGTCTGGCTGCCAGTCAACGGTGATGCGTTTTTCAGGCAAATTCACATCATCCACAAAGTGCGAGACAAAAGGAATCATGCGCTCTTGTGTTTTCTCTATGCCTTCGACAAGTTCGGTAAATTCAATGACAATTACCGTTTGCGGGCCGGTTGCCATCAAATCTTTCACGATGCCGAGTTCGATACCTTCGCGGTTGACCACGTTCAAACCCAGCAAATCGACCCAGTAGTACGAGTCAAGCTCAGGTGTGGGAAAGCTGGAGCGAGGGATGAAAATGCGCGAACCTTTGAGCGCTTCAGCGATGTCGCGGTCTTCCATGTCGTGTGCAACGGCCACGATGGTGTCTGAGTGTACTTTGGCTTCACGAATGCGCATCAGCTGCGTGCCAGTAAAGGCGGCTTTGCCACGCTCGGTGGGTTGCAAGTACCAACGTTTGGAAGAAAAAAGCGCCTCGGGGTCGGCGCTATGTGGTAGGACTTTGAACCAGCCCTTGAGCCCCCAAGCATCGGCTATTCGCCCCACTTGGATGGCATCTGCTGGTAAATCTACCGGTTCAAGGCCTGGCAACATACGATCTGATTTTTAGATGTTTGCGGCAACAGTCTTGAACTTTACTCAATCAATCAACAAAAAAGTTGATTAATTAAACAGCTGCTGTCGTTGTTGCAGTTGCTTTTTTAGCGTGCTGAGCAAATATGCGCTCAACGGTTGGCGATGCTTGTGCACCAACGCTTTTCCAGTAAGTCACGCGGTCGATAGCGACGCGGATGCTTTCTTCGCCACCAGTGGCGCTAGGGTTGTAAAAACCAACGCGCTCGATGAAACGGCCATCACGGCGGGTACGTTTGTCAGCGACAACGATGTTGAAAAAAGGACGCGCTTTAGCGCCGCCGCGAGAAAGTCGAATGACGACCATAATATTTCCTTCTGTAGAGTCGCAATGCCCGGATAATTAAATATCCTAAAACCTTGAAACCCATTAATTTCATGTAATCTCAGCGTTGAGACACGTTACATAACCACCCGGCTAGAAACACGCTGAAAAGCCTTTGATTATAGCTTTTTACTGGGTGCGCTGTCATTTTTATTCTTGTTCCACCTAAAGTTATTCAAAGTTATCTAAATTTTTGCACTTTTATGTTGATTATTCGCCCCAGCACCGACACCGATTTACCCGCTATCACCGCGATTTATGCGCACCACGTCCTCACTGGAACCGGCACTTTTGAGGTAGATCCGCCCAGCTTGGACGATATGCGTGGCCGCCGTGCCGATGTTTTGTCCAAAGGATTGCCGTGGCTGGTAGTGTGCATTGGTGAAAAAGTCATAGGTTATGCCTATTGCAACTGGTTCAAACCGCGTCCCGCCTATCGCTTTTCAGCCGAAGATTCGATTTATTTAAGTCCAGAAGCTGCAGGAAAAGGTATTGGCCGCACGCTGTTGGCGGAATTGATGGCGCAAGCGCAGCGGGCTGGGGTGCGTAAATTGATTGCTGTGATTGGCGATTCAACCAATACTGGTTCTATCGCTGTGCACGCATCTGCAGGTTTCCAGCCCGTTGGTGTGCTGAAGTCCTGCGGCTGGAAGTTTGACGCATGGCTGGATGTCGTGTTGATGGACAAAGCTTTGGGTGAGGCGGATTTAACCGCACCCGCTTGACAGTCAACAAAACTTCAAAAACTTAAAAAAACAACAATAACCAGGAAATACAGATGAAAAACAAAACAATCGCGGCTTGGCTTGCATTTCTGGGCGGCCCGGTTGGTTTGCACCGGTTTTACCTTTTCGGAAAGCAAGATTGGCTGGGGTGGCTACTGCCGGTTCCTACGATTTTGGGGCTGTATGGCGTGGACAGAGTGCGACGCTACGGTATTGACGACCCTATCAGCTGGGTGTTGCTGCCGCTTTTGGGTTTTGTGATTGCAGGCTGCGCTTTGACGGCCATTGTTTTCGGGTTGATGGCGAAGGAGCAATGGAATGCCAAATTTAACCCCATGTCAATGCCTGACGCCGCCGCTGGCCAGACTGGCTGGCTCACGATTGCCGCTGTCGTTTTAGCGCTGTTGATTGGCTGCACAGCATTGATATTTGGCATCGTGCAGGTTTTCCAGCATTATTTTGAGTACCAAATCATGGAGGGCCAGAAACTCTCTCAATGATGCTCAAAATAAGGCATAAAAATCACTATAGCCGGCGTATTTACTGTCTGGAGCGCTATAAAAAATGAAGCAGTCTCGGCGATAAATGTTTAAAATAACTGCAAACTTACCCAGTACGCGACAGCTGCAACAAAAGCACTGGCAGGTATGGTGAAAATCCAAGCCCAAACAATGTTGCCAGCTACTCCCCAGCGTACCGCACTGGCACGTTGAACCGAGCCGACACCAACGATAGAGCCGGTAATTGTATGCGTTGTAGAGACTGGAACACCCATAAATGTGTTTAAAAACAAGGTGATAGCACCTGCTCCTTCAGCACAAAAACCACCCACTGGTTTGAGTTTGGTGATTTTTTGCCCCATGGTTTTCACAATACGCCAACCGCCAAACATGGTACCTGCACCGATCGCGGTGTAGGCGCAAATGGCTACCCAGATCGGTGGTGATTTGTCACCAGCAGCAGAGTAGCCGGTCGCGATCAACAGCATCCAGATGATGCCGATGGTTTTTTGTGCATCGTTGCCACCATGGCCCAAACTAAACGCAGCCGCAGAAACCAGCTGCAAGCGTCTGAAAATACGATCAACTTTGGAGGGTGCTGTCTTGCGACATGCCCAAGCAACCGCGACCATCAACAGTGAGCCAAGCACAAAACCTAAGATGGGAGACACAAAAATAAAGATGACGATTTTGATGATGCCGCTTGAAATCACGGCGCTAGCGCCTGCTTTGGTGACTGCGGCACCAATAATGCCGCCCGCTAAGGCGTGGGAGGAGCTACTGGGAATGCCGTAATACCAAGTAATGGTGTTCCATGTGATGCCACCAATCAGTGCACCAAATACCACATGAATATCCACAATAGCTGGATTGACCAGTCCTTTGCCCATGGTCGCAGCAACTGCGAAGCCGAACACAAAAATAGCGACAGCATTAAAAAATGCAGCAAATACAACAGCTTGTCCAGGTTTTAAAACACCGGTGGACACTACGGTTGCAATTGAATTGGCCGCATCATGAAAACCATTCATAAAGTCGAATGCCAAAGCCAGCAGCACCAGCATGGCGACAATCCAAAATGCGGTTTGGGCTTGCATTAAGAGTTCTCCAGAATGATGCCTTCAATCAAATTCGCCACGTCTTCGCATTTGTCTGTGATCGTCTCTAGCAGCTCGTAAATAGCTTTGAGCTTGATGACCTCACGTACATCAGGCTCTTCACGAAACAGCTTGCTCATGGCGCTGCGCATCACGCGGTCAGCATCGGATTCGAGTTTGTCAATTTCTTCGCAGGTTTTCAGGGCTGTTGCTGCTGTTGCTGGGTCGGCAATGCTGCCTAGCAAATACACGGCATCTTTGAGGCGGTCAATGCATTTAATGCTGATGTCAGTGAGGCGTTTGATGTCAGGCGTCATCTCGCGCACGTCGTACAAAGCCATGGTTTCGGCCGAATCTTGCAGCAAATCGGCCACATCGTCCATGGTGTTGATGAGTTTGTGGATGTGCTCGCGATCAATGGGTGTGATGAATGTTTTGTGCAACAATTGGTTCACATCACGTGTCACACGGTCAGCCGCACGTTCAGCATTGTCAACGTCGCGGTTGTATTGTTCACGCAGGTGAGGGTCGTTGTAGTTGTCTACTAGATGAGAGAAGGCACGCGCTGCTTCGACGATGCGATCAGCATGCTGGTTAAACATCTCAAAAAAGTTGCCTTCGCGTGGCAGTAATTTACCGAAGAACATGGAAGCCTCCCGTGGGGAATATTTCAATAATGTGTCAAATATTTGACACTCTGATGACTGCACGGAGTTTAACCGCGAGTTAAACCAAGCCTGTAGATTTAAGTTTAAAAGTAAAAAAAAACCGCACAACGAAAAGTTGTACGGTTTTAGTGGTGCGGAGGCCGCACTCACACTACGAGCTGCAGCCCGCATGAATGCTAGGTTTTGAAAATGTGCTAACGTAATATGCCCCCAAATGTGCCCCCAATTTACGAAAGTGCCTATGAAATTAAACGATGCAAAGCTGCGAACCCTCAAAGAATCGGGAAAACACTTCGATGGCGCTGGCCTTTATTTGGAGATCACCCCAGCGGGCGGCCGGTACTGGCGTTTGAAGTATCGCTTTGGTGGCAAAGAAAAGCGGTTAGCGCTGGGCGTACACCCCGCCATTGGTTTGAAGGACGCTCGGAATTTGGCCGGCGCTGCTAAAAAGCTGTTGTCGCAAGATGTCGACCCGGGGGCGGTGCGAAAAGCTGAGAAAACGCGGCTAGTCACTGAATCGGTCAATACTTTTGAGGCAATCACTGGCGAATGGCTAGCGCATCAAAATGGCCGCTGGGAGGCGCAAACCGAGGGTGCAATTCGTGCGTCACTGGTGGCTAACGTGTTCCCCAGCCTAGGCGACAAGCCACTGGCCAGCATCAAACCCAGCGAAGTTATGGTAGTGGTGAAGGATATTGAAGCGCGGGGCGCTGGTGAACTGGCCTCTAGGGTGCTGCAGCGGATTAAGGCGATATTCCGCTGGGCGGTCACTCACGAACGAATTGCTGTGAACCCGATGATTGACCTAGTACCTGGTGAAATTTTGAAACCCCGTGAAGTGACGCACCGTTTGATGCTGCCTGAAAAGGAGCTTCACAGCTTTTTGCACAAATTGGATGCGTACGATGGCGACCCAGTGACCGTATTTGCCTTACAGCTGCTGATGCATACCGTGACACGCCCTGGCGAACTGCGGGGCGCTCGGTGGGCTGAATTTGACCTAGACGCTGCACTATGGGTGATACCTGCTGAACGCATGAAAATGCGAACCGAGCACCGCGTACCGCTATCAAAGCAAGCCCTAGAAATTTTGAGCAACATTCGGCCAATGACTGGCGATACTGACCTGGTGTTTCCCAGCCCCAGCTATCGAAGCAAGCCACTAAGCGAAAACACCCTCAATAGTGCGATGGCTCGCATGGGGTACAAAGGCATTGCCACGGCTCACGGCTTTAGGGCACTTTTCAGCACGATTGCCAATGAAAACCAGTGGGACGCTGACGTTATAGAGCGTCAACTCGCACACTTGGAGCGCAATAAAGTGCGAGCCGCTTACCACCGTGCCAGCTACACCACCGAGCGGGCAAAGATCATGCAATGGTGGGCAGATCACCTGCAAGGCGCTAAATCAGGCAACGTGATTCAGTTGCACAGCAATCGTGCCGCATGAATTCCCGCCAAAACAGTGGGAACAGTGGGAACAAACCGCAAAATCCCAATGTTTATGCGGGTTTTGACCATGCCAAGCAGTGGGAACAAACTGGGGACAAAGTGGGAACAAAGTGGGAACAGTTTTATATGATGAAATTTACTATCTATTCATTCTTACTGCCTGCTACCCAGCCCTTAGCCCCGTTGCTTTCGCCTTGGTTGCCTACGCACTTTACTGGAATTGAGCGCGAGGGGTGTTCCCTTGGCACGTCTCACAACGCGGCTGGGGGCTGTGGATAACTTTATACGTATGCCCAATCTGTCAATTGCTTATTTTTTAGGCAGTGTGCATAACTTTCGTAAGTGCATGTATTCATTGAATATTCCCGAAAATGTGCTAAAAGTTACCCACATTTCCTACTTTATACAACGGGCGTTATGTTAAATAGTGTGCTAAAAACAAATAAAATTGCACATTATAGGGAATTATCTGTACAATAGCAAAATACTACAAAGGTGCATCAATGACCATAGAAGAATTTGACAAAGCGCTGGCTGCGTTGGACTGGAAAATAAGCGACTTTTGCAGGGCTACGGGCTTGCACCGCAACACGCCTAGCCGCTGGCGTAGTGATGGCGTGGAGATTCCCGCATGGGTTACCAAGCATCTAGCCTTGCTGCTAGAAGTGAAGCGCTTGCATGGCGAATATATTGCACCACCGACCATACAAGAATGACGCGAAGCCCTAGCGCGATTACTAGGGCAAAAAAGCGGGGCTGAGAGTGCGTCAACACAATCAGCCCCTAACCAAAATAGATCACGAAAGGGTCAATCATGGCTACTGATGATGTTAACAAATATGCAGCCGCATTACGTGGCAGTTTAGATTCAATCGATGGTTTAGCGGAATGGACGTTTGGACAAACGACAGCGGCTATTGCAGGTGCAGCATCGTTGTTACCGAAAAATTCTTTCGATTGCGATGCTTTGAATGATATGCAGGGCAATTCCAAAGAAGCTAAAGCACGTGCTGAACTGGCAAGGGCAATTGAAAACGTGCGTTTGTTATTGGCGGGCATTAAAGCCCAATGTGATGATTTTCGGAATTCGTTAGATTGCGAGTTGGAAGAACTGCGAAATGTATTCAACATTCAAACAGATGAACAATTAAAAACTTTAGCTGGAGTTGCCGCGCTAAGCACAATGCATTGACATTTTCGCCACGCCTAGCCTGAGGCTGATCCCCAAAGGCGAAAAGTCGGAATCCTTCCCCGACCTGGCGCTGGTGTTCTATGAAGGCCGCACCTTGAAGGGGTTGCGATGACAGAAAAATTAAAACCAGATCGTCGCTCGAAGTTGTTGATTGCAGAGGCAGATGCACAAAAGCTAGCTGATTCAATAGCTAAATCTATAAACGGAGCAGTAAGTCTAGCTGCTCAAGGCTTTGCTGACGATTTGGCCAAAGCTGTAAAGCAAGCAGCTGACATACGTTTTAGAGGTTGGGTTTATCAAGCAATAGAGAACGCAAACCATCCTGATAACTTGGCATCGTCTGAGTTTTTGAGAATTCTGCGTGACGCTTGCGAAAATGAAACAATTAAGGCTTCGTCCCGCATACTAGACGTAGCTAGATTTTATGAAAAATTGTTTGCAGATTCATCAATGGGGGCTGATGTGAACGGTGTGATTGCACCTATTGGAAAGTTGGCAATATCTGATGAAAAGAGCAGGATTGCTAAGTCAAAAAATGCAGATATTAAAAAATTTGTAGCTGAACAGTGGGAAATTAGAACGGACAAAGAGCAGACGAAGGCCGCATTTTCTAGATTGATGGTTGTCGTAATTAATAAGAAATTCGGAAAGCTATTTGGTGCGGATGCTATCGCACGTGGTTGGATTCCTCGGTGAAAATTTAAGCCTTAATCATGTAGCCAGCTAGCAAACCACGTGGTTTGCTAGCTGGCTACATTTACAGATTTTCGGCTTGCAAAGATGATCGGCTTTTCAACAAAGAAAGGCTGCAAAAAATGCAAGCAAACCCGAAGACTTCCGATACTCGCACCACACAGGTACAGCGAGTTGCTGAATTTATAGATAAACACCCAGCCCCTGTAGCTGGTGTTGTTAAAACCCCTGAAAAGCTTTTAAGACTGCCCGCTGTAATGGCAATCGTGGGGCTGCAAAAGTCCTCAATCTATGAGGGCGTGAAAAACGGGACTTTCCCAGCCCCAATAAAGCTATCACGCCGTGCAGTTTGCTGGCCTGAATCGCGCATTGCAGCATGGGTAGATGAGCGCATACACCATGCCTATAAATTCGAGGGTTAAACCGTGGTTGCGTATGTGCACGCAAACTCGTTTATCACACGGGCGATGCGCGAATCCGTTGCTTACCGCGTTAGTAAACCCCGAGGCATTCCCCCTGCGGATTCGCCTAATAGGCCGGCACTTGAATTTTTATACAACTATGCTGTTTGGGTGCGTAGCTCGCGTCCAAGGGCTAAGCGGTTCACTTATGACGGTGTGCTTTATGGCTATGTCTGGGTGGGTGATCGCATGTGCGTACTTCACATTCGGTCTGGGCGTGTCTTAGTTGGTGCACCGGGGGTGCGGAATGGCTGATATTTCCGTGCTACCTATGGATGATAGACCCGGCCAAATATTGCGGGTTGCTGATTTTATGGAGCAACACCCAGCGGGGGTAACAATTCCTCAAATTGAGTCCGCATGTGACCCGGGCAGCGCCACAAAGCTGCTATCGGTCATGCGGAAATCAGGCTACGTTATCCCCAAAAAACGAACTACGGAAATTTGCCAAGGCGGCACAAAACAGCGATCGCGTTGGCTGTTTGTTTTGGCTTCAAGACCGGCAAATACACAGCCTGATTTATTCGAGAAAACATGAAAACAAACAT
The DNA here is from genome assembly GCA_043740415.1 of Polaromonas sp. Taxonomy (GTDB): domain Bacteria; phylum Pseudomonadota; class Gammaproteobacteria; order Burkholderiales; family Burkholderiaceae_C; genus Aalborgiella. The sequence continues at coordinate 26,547 of JAYUCJ010000030.1, forward strand.
TACCCCAGAGCTGATACGCGAAGCCTTGCACCATATCCCTGCCAACATGCCCCGCGACGACTGGGCACGTGTGGCGATGGCAATCAAAAGCGAATACCCAGACAATACCGGCCTTGATCTTTTCACCGACTGGAGCGCTTCAGCCGATGGCTACGATGTGAAGGCCACACGTAGCACATGGCAAAGCATCAAAGCGGGCGGCGGTGTTGGCATTGGTACGCTGTTGCACCTTGCAAAAGAAAACGGCTTCGATCTGTCCAAAGCGAACCCAGCCCCAAACGCACCCAGCCCCGAGGCCGTGGCACAGCGCGAACGCGAACGCCTAGAAGCCCAGCAAACTGAAAAGGCACGCATTGAAGCCGGCCATGCCAGTGCGGCCAGTGAAGCGCTTGCAATGTGGAATGAAGCCAGAGAGACAGGCGATAGCCCGTATTTGACCCGAAAGGGCGTACAGCCCCACGGTGTGCGCTTCACGGCAAATAGCGGCCTGCTAGTGCCTATGTGTGACGGTGCGGGCGTGCTGTGGAACGTTCAACGCATTGCACCCGATAAACCTAGTGACGGTGGCACGGATAAGCTGTTTCGAAAAGGTGGCCGTAAATCGGGGTTGTGGCACTTGCTGGGTGCTGTTGGCAGCGATATACCCGCGCCCGCTGTGCTATTGGTGGCTGAGGGTTACGCCACTGCAGCAAGCCTATATGAAGCTACAGGCTATCCCGTGGCCGTGGCGTTTGATGCTGGCAATTTAGGCCATGTTTCCAAAGCCTTGCGAAGCTTGTACCCGTTGGCTTTATTGGTGCTGTGTGGTGACGATGATGTACAGACGTTGGCACGTACAGGCAGCAACCCGGGGCGCGAAAAGGCAACGGCGGCGGCGCGAGCTGTGCGGGGGCTGTCAGTGTTTCCAGCTCCTTTGACTGATGATGGCAGCGACTTTAACGACTTGCACCAAGCGGCGGGGTTGGAGGCGGTGCGCTGCATTGTGATGGCTGCAATTGAAGCGCACCAAGCCAGCCAGCAAGCCCCACAATCAACGCAATCCGAAACGCCGGCCAAGGGCGGCAAGCGTGCTAAAAACAAACCCAGCGGCGATGCTAGCGATGATGGCCGCTCCTTTGATGTGTTCTCAGTGAATGAACACGGGGTATGGCATCAAGGCATAGACCAAGACGGTAAACAAAAATCACCTGAATGGGTGTGCAGTCGGTTGGAGGTGCAGGCATTAACCCGCGACCAAGACGGCGGCGGCTGGGGTTACTTGCTGGCCTTTGATAATCCGCTGGGTAAGGCTAAACAGTGGGCAATGCCCGCCCGCATGTTGTCCGGCGATGGCGGCGAATACCGGGCTACGCTGTTAAACATGGGGCTTCGCATTGCGTCAACACCCCGCGCTCGCAATCTGTTGACCCAGTACATACAAACACGCACCCCCGAGGAATACGCGACGTGTACCGACCGCATAGGCTGGCATGGCACAGCGTTTGTATTGCCTAAGGAAACCATAGGCGATGATGCTGAAAGGATTGTTTTTCAAACAGATAACGCGGTTGAAAACACTTTCCGTAGCAAGGGTGATGCTGACCAATGGCGCGACCGCGTGGGCGTGTTGTGTGCGGGTAATTCGCGGCTGGTGTTTGCTGTGGCGTGTGCCTTTGCCGGGCCAATTTTGCGACCGGCTGGCATGGAAAGCGGGGGCTTTCATTTTCGTGGCGATAGCTCTAGCGGAAAAACCACGGCTTTAAAACTGGCTGCGAGTGTGTACGGCGGTGCAAGCTATTTACAGCGGTGGCGAACGACTGACAACGCTTTAGAGGCAATAGCCGCACAGCATAGCGACTGCCTGCTAATCCTTGACGAACTGGCACAGGTTGACCCCAAGACGGCGGGTGAATGTGCTTACATGCTGGCGAATGAACAAAGCAAAGCCCGTGCAACCCGCACAGGTTCACCGCGCTCACGACTGGTATGGCGCTTGCTGTTTCTAAGCGCTGGCGAGCTGGGGTTAGCGGATCACATGGCTGAAGGCATGAAGCGTACCCGCACCGGCCAAGAGGTGCGCATGGCAGATATTCAGGCTGATGCTGGAGCTGGTTTGGGTGTATTTGAGGATTTGCACGGTTTTCAAGGCGGTGCGGCCTTTGCCAAGCATTTGACACAGCAAGCCCTCAATACCTACGGTGCTACAGGCCGTGCGTGGCTTGAATGGCTGTGCGGCAATGCTGACACGCTTAAAAAGCGAAGCCGTGACGGTATGGCTGCGCTATCTAACCAGTTGATACCTAAGGGTGCAAGCGGGCAAGTTGAATGCGTGGGGGCACGTTTCGCGTTAGTGGGTGCGGCGGGCGAACTGGCGACCGAGGCGGGGCTGACCGGCTGGGAAAAGGGCGAAAGCGAACGGGCTGCAAAGGCTTGCTTTGATGCCTGGCTGTCAGCCCGTGGGGGCATCGGCAATGGGGAAGTTACCAACATGCTGCGAGCTGTGCGGCGGTTCTTAGAAGTGAACGGTGAAGGCCGCTTCACCTGGTGGCATCGTGGGGCTGATGATCACAATGCCAAGACGTTACAACGTGCGGGCTTTCGTCGCATGTTGAACGACAGCGGCGAACCTATCAAGACCAACAACCAACATGGGGCAGAGTATGGGGACAGGATGCCTACGGGTGTTGGTGAAGGGGTGAGCGTAGAGTATTTCATTTTGTCAGATACCTTCCGTTCTGAGGTGTGCCAAGGCTTTGACTCGCAGGCTGTGTGCCACGTGCTGTTAGATCATGGTTGCCTGATACCAGACAAAGGCCGTTCGTTTGACACTAAGCAGCGATTGCCCGGGCTTGGTTTGTCTTGGTGCTATCGGGTATCACCTGCAATCTTTGAGCTTGAACTGTAGGCTTTAGGCCGTGAGTGTGCCGCCGTTAGGCGGGGGTGGTGTGAGCTTTTCCCGCGCTGCGAATATGTGCAAACGTATGCACCAGACACCAAGCCAATGCACCGCCGTACCTTAGCGCACCTATGCGGTTTGAATTGTTCCCAGTCTACCCAGTGACTGGGAACAGGCTGGGAACACGCAAAGCCCCTGTTTATGCGGTGTTCCCACTGTTCCCAGTGTTCCCATGCCAAATGTCGATACCCGAAAGCCAATCGCCTAGGACACCCCCCAGTCAAGGTACTTCCATGCCCGTGCCGATCAAGGGCAATGCGAACCGTGGGGCTGCGCTAGTGTCTATGGTGGCACTAAGTTAAAGGAATGGTTAAGGGCATGGGGGCGGGTCAAAAGTCTAGCTGCCACAAACGGGAAACCGACCCTTTAGTCAAATTTTTGCGTGCGCAGGTTTAGGGGGAGGGGGGGGTCTAAATTTCAGAGTTTTGAAATATGCCCCCAAATTTTCAGAGCATGCCCCCATTTGTGCCCCCACGTGCCCCCGGATGCTGCTAAACTCATTCGGACGTTAGCGCACCTCAATACTGATGTTTTCAGAGGGGAAATAAAAAAGCCCGGTAGGCTATGAACCTACACGGGCTTGAATATGGTGCCGGAGGCCGGAATCGAACCGGCACGGGTCTTACCCCGCGGGATTTTGAGTCCCGTGCGTCTACCAATTTCACCACTCCGGCAATTGGACTGTGTGAAGCCTCGAATTATGACACATTTTATGGCACATTATTGGCATGAACTATTTAACTATTGAAGATGTTATCGGGAAAACACCGTTGGTTGCCCTGCAACGCATTGGTGCCGCAGAAAACAAGCTAAAAAACAACGTTGTTTTGGGTAAATTAGAGGGCAACAATCCTGCTGGCTCCGTGAAAGACAGAGCTGCCATGTCCATGATCAACCGCGCCGAAGAGCGTGGGCAGATCAAGGTGGGCGATAGGTTGATTGAGGCAACCTCGGGTAACACGGGCATTGCACTGGCCATGGCCGCAGCGATCAAAGGCTATAACATGGTGCTGATCATGCCGGAAGATCTGTCTATTGAGCGTGTGCAAACCATGAAGGCCTTTGGTGCTGAACTTATTTTGACCCCTAAAAGCGGTGGTATGGAATACGCGCGCGACTTGGCAGAGCAAATGCAAGCGGATGGAAAAGGGCTGGTGCTAGACCAGTTTGCCAACCAAGACAACCCGCGTAGCCATTACGAGACGACAGGCCCAGAACTATGGGCGGATACGAACGGTCAGATCACCCATTTTGTCAGCGCCATGGGTACGACGGGAACGATCACGGGCGTGTCTAGATTTTTGAAAGAAAAAAATCCAAACATTAAAATCATTGGTGCACAGCCATCTGAGGGTTCGCGTATTCCAGGCATCCGCAAATGGCCGACGGAATATTTGCCTAAAATTTACGATCCCAGCAATGTCGACGAGTTGGTGCTGGTCAGCCAAACCGATGCTGAAAATATGTGCCGTCAATTGGCAAAAGACGAGGGTATTTTTTGCGGTATTTCAGCAGCAGGTGCATGCTGGGTTGCACAGCAAATTGCAAAGACTGTAGAAAATGCGACGATTGTGTTTGTTGTTTGTGATCGGGGTGACAGATACCTCTCAACTGGTGTGTTTCCTGCTTGATTGAAAGTGACTATGCCTGCTTCAAATTTTCTTGCTGGTATCACGCCTCAAATCAATGAGGATCATGCGCAAGAAATTGCCGCAGCATTGGACTTGCGTAGTCCACCAGCCATTTTTTATAGCAACCCCTACCCAGTATATGCAGCATTAAGAGAGCACGAACCGGTGCGACGCATGCCCGATGGCTCGGTACTGATCACACGTTACAAAGATTTGATTCAAGTTTATAAGGACTCACATACTTTTAGTTCAGACAAAAAAATTGAATTCACGCCAAAATTCGGCGATGCACCATATTTGTTGGAGCACCACACCACAAGTTTGATTTTTAACGATCCGCCGCTGCACACGCAGGTCAGGCAAATCATGATGGGCGCTTTGACGCGGCGTGCGATTGATCAAATGGAAACCAGCTTGACAGAGCTAGTCTCCAAGCTGGCCGATCATATTGAAGCGCACGGCGGTGGTGATTTGATTGAGGATTTTGCGGCTGCTATTCCGATTGAAGTCATTGGTAATTTACTCAATATTCCGCATGATGAGCGTGGACCACTCAGAGATTGGTCATTGGCAATTTTAGGAGCTTTAGAGCCGAAGATTTCTAATACGCAAGCTCAACGAGGTGATAAAGCAGTCGCAGAATTTTTAGAGTATTTGGGGTTGCTCGTGGCGGACAGAAGAGCCAACCCTGGAGATCCTCAAAGCGATGTGCTGACGCGTTTGATTCAGGGCGAGCGTAGCGACAACGGGCAGCGATTGAGTGAAAATGAACTACTGCATAACTGCATTTTTATTTTGAACGCAGGGCATGAGACCACAACCAATTTGATTGGAAATGCCTTAGTCGCGTTACAGGAATGGCCAGAGCAAAAAGAGCTGCTTATTAAACGGATAGCCGAATCGCAGCACGACAAAGCAGCTTTGGACGACGTGCTGAATACGGCTGTTGATGAGTTTTTGCGGTTTGAATCGTCCAACCAGTTAGGTAATCGTCGTGCAACGGTAGATTGCGTGGTGGGAGATATGCCTTTACCCAAAGGAACGTTGATCACGCTTTGCATTGGCTCTGCCAACCGCGACCCTGCGCAGTTTCAGAATGCTGAAGAGATGGATATCACGCGGCCTAACTGCAAACATTTGTCATTTGCGTTTGGTATTCACCAATGTGCAGGCTTACATTTGGCTAAATTAGAAGGTAGAGTGGCATTGCAAATATTTTTGCAACGGTTCCCTAATTACAAATTAACTGCGTTACCTACGCGCGGTGGACGTGCAAGGTTCAGGGGTTTTTTGAACGCGCCTTTTTCTACGAAATAAAGATAACTGTTGTGACTCAATTATTCAAATATTGCCCCAAATGTGCTGCGCCTTTGACTTTTGTGTCGCTCATGGAAGACGGAGGCGTGAAAGAGCGCTTGCGCTGTGAAGCTTGCGATTTCGTGCATTGGAACAACCCTACACCCGTGTTGGCGGCTGTGATTGAGTATGAAGGACGCATCTTTCTTGCGCAAAATGCAGCATGGCCCGGCAAGATGTTTGCGCTGATTACCGGTTTTATGGAGGCAGGGGAAACACCAAAAGAGGGTATCGCGCGCGAAATCAAAGAAGAGACGAATCTTGATGTGAGCGAGCTTAATTTGATTGGTGTGTATGACTTTCAACGCTTGAACCAAATCATCATTGCTTACCATGCCGTCGCTTCGGGGGATGTGGTTTTGTCGCCTGAGCTGGTTGATTTCAGGCTGTTTTCGCCGCAAACAGTGAAATGCTGGCCTTCAAGTACGGGCTATGCCTTGGCCGATTGGCTCAAGTCGCGCGGTCACGAGCCGCAGTTTGTGGAATGGCCAAAGCCATAACTTGTATTTCCAAAGAAAAAAAGCCCGCCAAACATTTAGTTTGGCGGGCTTTTTTACTAAGAAAAACTGAATTACTTCAATTTAACTTCTTTGTAATCCACATGCTTACGTGCTTTGGGATCAAATTTCTTGATCAGCAGTTTGTCAGGTGTGGTTTTTTTGTTTTTGTCAGTCGTGTAGAAATGACCAGTACCAGCTGTTGATTCCAGCTTGATTTTTTCGCGTCCGCCTTTTGCCATGATGATGCTCCGTGTCTAGGTTTAATCTAGGGTTTTAGGGTGGATGAATTAAGCTTGACCGCGAGCGCGCATGTCTGCGAGCACGGATTCGATGCCGTTTTTGTCGATCAAACGGATGGCTGCAGCTGAAACGCGCAGACGAATCCAGCGGTTTTCGGCTTCAATCCAGAAGCGACGATATTGCAAATTCGGCAAAAACCGACGTTTGGTGTGGTTGTTGGCGTGGGAAACATTGTTTCCCGACATGGGGCCTTTGCCCGTTACTTCACATACGCGTGCCATGAGGACACTCCTAATAAAAACGCAATCCGTATAGAAAATATAGATTGCGCGTTAGCGGCTTTCGCCGCACCTCGCCATCTCTGAATGCTAAAAATCAACATTAGAAATGGCGGTAAATAATCACCGCGATAAGCAGCAAAGCTTCGTATTATAGCGTTTTTTAGTTTTAAACTTCGTTTTGCTCTAAAAAGCGTTGCGCATCAAGCGCTGCCATGCAGCCGGTGCCTGCACTGGTGATGGCTTGGCGGTAAACGTGATCTTGCACGTCGCCCGCAGCAAATACACCAGGAACACTGGTCATCGTGGCTAAGCCGTTCAGCCCTGATTGGGTGATCACGTAGCCGTTCTTCATCTCTAATTGACCTTGGAAGATATCTGTGTTGGGTTGGTGGCCAATGGCAATAAAGCAGCCTTTGGTGATGACGTCTTCTGTTTTGCCGTCGTTTACATTTTTAAGACGAATACCCGTGACGCCGGTGTCATCACCCAAAACCTCATCCAACGTGGAATGAAGCTTGAGTTCAATTTTGCCGCTGGCTACTTTTGCCATCAACTTATCAATCAAAATAGCTTCAGCTTTAAATTTGTCTCTGCGGTGCACCAAATACACTTTGCTGGCGATGTTGGATAGGTACAACGCCTCTTCAACAGCGGTATTTCCGCCGCCGACCACGGCACAAATTTGATCGCGGTAGAAAAATCCGTCGCAAGTGGCGCAACCTGACACACCTTTGCCCATAAAGGCAGTTTCTGATGGTAAACCCAAGTACTTTGCGGAAGCGCCAGTGGCTAAAATCAAGGAGTCGCAGGTATAAGTACCTGAATCACCAATCAAAGTGAAAGGTCGTTTTGAGAAATCGACCGTGTGAATATGGTCGAATATGATGTTGGTTTTAAAGCGTTCTGCGTGGGCTTGGAAGCGTTGCATCAGCTCAGGACCTTGTACGCCATCGACATCAGCCGGCCAATTGTCGACATCTGTCGTGGTCATCAACTGACCGCCTTGAGCGATACCCGTAATGAGCATGGGGCTTAAATTGGCACGGGCAGCATAGATGGCTGCTGTATAACCGGCTGGGCCTGAACCTAAAATGAGTACTTTGGCGTGTTGTGAGTTAGACATGAGTTTGGATTCGAAATAAATGACAAAAATAACAATAGTGTGGAATACGACCTATGTTCAGGTCTTTGATGTTTTAAACCCTGATTTCGGGTTATAACTAACGGTGTGCGTTGATTTTAGACCATCGCAAGTAGGCGCGCTTAGGCAAACCTTAAATGTAAATTGCAGATGTAAAACGTGTTTTAAACACGTGATGACTTTAAAAATTAGGGTTTTAGCATGACTATTTTGTCAAATTTAGATTTAATCCGGCGTGTACCTTTGTTTTCAATGCTGTCCGATGCGCAGGCGCAAACAATAGCGGAGTCTGTCTCCAAGCAAAGGTTTAGGCGAGGTGAAGCTATCGTTGAAAGCGGGAAAAAAGCCAACGCGTTGTATATTATTTTGAATGGACGCGCACACGTGGTCGCGACAGATGCTCGTGGTCGCGAGGCGATTCTCGCCAATTTAAAGCAAGGTGACTACGTGGGGGAGATGAGTCTTATCGACAACCAACCACATTCCGCAACGGTGCGGGCAGAGGTACAAACCGATGTATTGATTCTCGGGCGTGCTCAATTTGCACGGATATTGCCAGAAAACGCTGCTATGACGTATGCCATCATGAAGGTTCTGGTGCAGCGCTTGCGTCAAGCGGATCGCAAAATTGAGTCATTGGCACTCATGGACGTTTATGGACGTGTTGCGAATGCGCTTTTGGACTTATCTGAACTTACCAGCGATGGTCACTCTTACATCAAAGAGAAAGTGTCGCGCCAAAACATAGCCAAAACCGTCGGTGCTTCTCGCGAGATGGTCAGCCGGGTGATGAAAGACCTGGAAGACAAAGGCTATATAGAAAGCCAAGCAGACGGGTCGATCTTGATCCGCAATAGCAGTCATACGTTGTTGTAAATTCCCTAATTTTTCTAGATGAGCTATTCTTTAAATACCTTAAACAACACGCAATCAAGCAGTGAGCCTACCGCCACCGAGCGGTTTGCACTTGAAATCGCCTTGGTTGTGGGTGGACTTGCTATTGTCTTTTGGGTGCTGTCCCTGATCAGTTATACAAGTAGTGATGCTGCTTGGTCCACAACCGGCATCAATTCCGTCACCAGTAACTGGGGGGGGCGTATCGGTGCCAATGTGGCAGATTTAAGCTATTTCTTTTTTGGTTTTTCCATCTGGTGGTGTATCGCTGCTGTGTCTAGCGTATGGTTTTCATGGCTAATCTCTTGGATGCGCCATGAAAAAATGTCGTCGTCTGGGTTGGTCAGTCAGTCAAATTTCAGGTTGCCAGTCCGTGCTCGATTTTGGTTGGGTTTGGTGCTTTTGTTGTGTGTCAGTTCTGCCATCGAATGGGCACGTTTGTATAGATTCGAATCGCATTTGCCTGGCCATGCCGGTGGTGTTTTGGGCTATATTTTAGGTCGATTCAGCGTGTCTGCACTAGGCTTTACGGGTGCTGCATTGGCCTGCATTGGTGTCGGTGTGATGGCGGCTTCCATGTTGTTTAATTTTTCTTGGAGCAAAACCGCATCCAGAATCGGTGCGTGGTTGGAAGCCTTTATAGCTGCGCGACAGCAAAAAAGCGAAGTGGCGCAAGACATGGCACTTGGTAAAGCCGCAGCGCGTGAACGTGAAGTCGATTTGCAAGATGAGCGTGTTGTGATTGCCGATCATCACCCAACGCCTGTACGTATCGAACCCGTGCTGACCGAGGCGCCACCCAGCTTACGCGTTGCCAAGGAGCGGCAAAAACCATTGTTCGTCGATATGCTGGACAGCAAATTACCTCAGGTCGATTTGTTAGATGGTCAAGTCGCGCGGCAAGAAACCGTGTCTCCTGAAACTTTGGAAATGACCTCACGTTTGATCGAGAAAAAGCTCAAAGATTTCGGGGTTGATGTGCGCGTGGTTTTGGCGTCCCCAGGCCCGGTGATTACTCGCTATGAAATCGAACCCGCCGTAGGTGTTAAAGGTTCGCAGATTGTTGGTTTAGCCAAAGATTTAGCGCGTTCACTTAGTTTGGTGTCGATTCGCGTGGTCGAGACGATTCCGGGCAAAAACTACATGGCTTTGGAATTGCCCAACGCGCGCAGGCAGTCGATCAAACTCAGCGAAATTTTGGGTTCAGGCGTTTACCACGAAGCCAAATCCCTGCTAACCATGGGCTTGGGCAAAGACATCATCGGCAACGCGGTCGTGGCTGATTTGGCCAAAATGCCGCACGTGCTGGTGGCGGGGACCACGGGATCGGGCAAATCGGTCGGTATCAACGCCATGATTTTGTCGCTGCTTTACAAAGCTGAAGCGCGTGACGTGCGCTTGTTGATGATAGACCCGAAAATGCTGGAAATGAGTGTTTATGAAGGTATTCCTCATCTGCTCGCACCTGTTGTGACCGACATGCGCCAAGCCGCGCACGGCCTGAACTGGTGCGTGGCTGAAATGGAGCGACGCTACAAGCTGCTCAGCAAAATGGGCGTGCGCAATTTGGCGGGCTACAACACCAAAATAGACGATGCCAAATCGCGCGGTGAATTCATTTACAACCCATTCAGTTTGACACCGGAAGAGCCAGAACCGCTAGACCGCTTGCCCCACATCGTGGTGGTGATCGACGAATTGGCCGATTTGATGATGGTCGTCGGTAAGAAAATTGAAGAATTGATTGCCCGTCTAGCGCAAAAAGCCCGCGCTGCGGGCATCCATTTGATTTTGGCAACCCAGCGCCCCAGTGTGGACGTGATTACCGGTTTGATCAAAGCCAATATCCCGACGCGCATTTCCTTCCAAGTCAGCAGCAAAATTGACAGTCGCACCATTTTGGACCAAATGGGTGCTGAAGCGCTGTTGGGCATGGGTGACATGCTCTACATGGCCAGCGGCACGGGGCTGCCAATACGCGTACACGGTGCCTATGTCAGCGACGAAGAGGTGCACCGCGTTGTATCTTATCTAAAGTCCCAAGGCGAGCCCGATTACATTGACGGCGTGCTGGAAGGTGGCACAGTCGATGGCGAGGGTGATTCGATGGGCGATGGCAGCAATGGTGGCAGCGGTAATGAAAAAGACCCGATGTACGACCAAGCAGTCGAGGTGGTTTTGAAGAACCGCAAAGCCAGTATTTCACTGGTTCAGCGGCATTTAAAAATTGGTTACAACCGAGCAGCAAGATTGGTGGAAGACATGGAAAAAGCAGGCATGGTCAGCGCGATGAGCAGCAACGGACAACGTGAAATACTGGTGCCGCAGCGTGCGGAGTAGATTCCATATGTTCAAATATTTTGCTACTATATTTATAGCTCTTCAGGCAATAAATACGCCGGCTGCAGGCTTAAATTCACTAGAAAATTTCTTGAAATCAACGCAATCTGGAAAGGCAGAGTTTAGCCAAGTGGTGACCAGCCCGGCCAAGACAGAAGTTAAGTCTGACGCAACTGAAAAATCGACGGCCAAGGTCAAAACGTCTAGCGGTACGTTTGAGTTTTCACGACCGAATCGGTTTAAGTTTATTTACAAAAAACCGTTCGAGCAAACCATCGTCGCCGACGGCACCACATTGTGGTTGTTTGATGTGGATTTGAACCAAGTCACTGCTAGAAAACAAGCACAAGCCTTAGGCTCGACTCCCGCAGCTTTGATAGCCACGGCCGCGAATTTGAAAGCTTTGGAAGCGGAATTCAAGCTGCAAGATGCGCCAGATGCCAATGGTTTGCAATGGGTGATAGCCACCCCAAAAGCCAAAGACGGGCAGATTCAAAGTATCAAAGTGGGCTTGAAAGGTACAGCAGAGACGGGAATTTCGCTCTCTGTGATGGAGATTTTGGACAGCTTTGGCCAACGTTCAGTGATTACTTTTGCCAATGTTGAACGGAATTTGACGTTTGGCGCGGACAACTTTAGTTTCAAGCCGCCTGTGGGGGCGGATGTGATTAAGCAATAGGGTCCAAGGTTTACTGCTCCCTTATGCTGCCAGCAGCGTGCAGCGGGTGATTTTAGACAATTCCTGTGACATCAACTCTTTCGCAATTGCAGTGTCGTACGCAACCTGCCCACGCAGCCACCAGCCATCACTCAAACCAAAATAACGACATAGTCGCAAATCGGTGTCAGCAGTAATGGCTCTTGTACCAGCAACGATTTGACCAACCCGCTGCGCAGGGACGCCAATATCTTTGGCCAAACGGTATTTAGTTAAACCCAGGGGTTTAAGGAATTCTTCTTCTAGCATCTCCCCAGGTGATACAGGTTCAATCGTACGCATGTGATACCCCTTCAGTGATAGTCAACAATTTCAACATTGGATGCGCCATTGGCAGTCCAAACAAAACAAACTCGCCACTGGTCGTTAATCCGAATGCTATGTTGACCAGCCCGATTTCCCCTAAGCGCTTCCAAGCAGTTGCCAGGCGGCACTCTCAAATCCTCCAGCACCAATGACCAATCCAACTGCGCCAATTTTCGAAGCGCAGGCCGCTCGATATTGACCCATTTGCGAACACGACTCCCTTCAAAAAGCAATTGTGTATCTTTGCATTTGAAGCTTTTTATGGTCATGGGTGCATAGTAATGCAATGCGTTAATGACGTCAAGCGTCATTATTTTGAACTTGCAAATGCTTTAGCTACGTAAGCTGTTGATTTTTAAAAAGAAAAGTTGAAATTCCGAAGTGAAAAAACGTCTAAATATGCAATTGAATTACAAATTTAGACGAAATTAGGATGAAACTTGACCTTTAATGTAGATAGCTCCAACTACAAGCCGCCAGCGGGAGCGGATGTAATTCGGCAGTGAGAGAATAGAACTTGCGTTTAACGCCCGCGTCCGTCTCCAACGCGCTGTTAGGAGTCTTAGCCACCGCGGCCTCTTGGCGGTTCGGGCAATTTAGCTTTGAGATCGCGGATGAAATTCGGATTCACGTTGGCTTTGTAGTCCTGTGCCAAGTGAATGTGCTTCCAAGACGATGAATAGTCGCCCCCAGCGAAGTAGTACAGCGCGATGTTCACGTGAGCATCGCCATTCTTGGCGTCAATGTCGAGCGCCTTCTTTAGGTTCGGAAGCGCTTCCTTTGGCTTGTCTGAGTAAAGTAGTGCTAATCCCAAGTTACTGTACGCGTGAGAAAACGCCGGGTCTTTCTCGATGCTCTTACGATAGTTCTGGATTGCCAGATCGAGCTTGTTCTGAACGCTGTAGACGTAAGCCATGCCGAAGTAAGCCGGGGCGAAATTGGGGTCAAGGATGAGTGCCTGATTGAAGCGTTTAAGCGCAGTGTCTGGATCGCCTTTGTTAAAGTAATTCCATCCCAATTCCACGGCACCTGCCGCGTGGCGCTTAACGTCCTGCGCGATCACCGGGAAGTTACATGCAACCGCAATCGTAAGAAGCGCGACTCGCACGAGCGTAAGCATGAAGACTCCTAACGTGAA
>JAYUCJ010000031.1:0-5049 GCA_043740415.1 Polaromonas sp.
CCTGCTTTGCTACTGTTTTTGTAGTTTGATATGTAATGAACGCCCCATTGCTCGGGGTTGATGTAGCTGGGCGTGCCGGCGTGCAGGTCGCGCATGGACGCGGGTTCTTTGCCGCTGAGGGCGACGCCCAAATCCAGCAAGCGCAGCACGCCATCAGCGCCCTGGTGCAGGTTGGCGGGTTTGATGTCGCGGTGAATCACGTTTTGGCGGTGCAAATGGCTGAGCGCTTTGGTGATTTGGGTGGCGGCGCTGAGCGCGTGGGCAACTTCGAAGGGTGCACCACGGTCCAGTTGCTGTTGCAGGGTTTCGCCGTTGTGCCAGTCGTAAACAATGTAATAGGCCGAAGGGTTGTTTTCCAGCGGCTTCAAATGCACCAGAGAATCAGCCGCCCGCGTTGCCTGCAATTGTTGCGTCAGCCACGCTTCATGCACCAACATGGTGCGCTCTTCTTTGTCTTTGGTGCGGCTGGGGTGCAGGGTTTTGAGGGCGAAGAGTTTGCCCGTTGTCAATTCACTAGCTGTTTCTTTGACTTGATAAATCACGTTGATGCCGCTGTCGGCAACAGGTGCAATCACCTGAAAGCCATCTATTTTGTCGCCCGTTTTTAACAAAGGCGGTATTGGCAAGCTCAAAGCGGCGAGGGTGGCGTCTTCTAAAGTGGCGGCAGAGAGCCCTTTGACATGGGCGACCAGGGCGCTGGCGTTGTCGTTGCTGCCTGATTTCAGCGCGGCTTCGACCAGGTTTTCAGCCAAAGTCTCGCTCAAAGACTGCCATGACGTGCCAGTTTGTTGCTCGATATCCTTAAAAATTGCTTTGATGCGGGCATCTGACAAGAAGCCATACACCCCGTCGGACAGCAAAATAAAGCAGTCGCCCAGCATCACCTCGCCCTGCGAATAGTCAACCGCCAATCGGTCTTCCGAGCCGACGCTGCGCAACAGCTGGTGTTTAAAATCGGTGTGGTTGACGATGTGGTCGTGCGTCAGCTGGGTGAGTTGCCCATCGCGCAGCAGGTAGCAGCGGGTGTCGCCCACGTGGGCGAGGGTATACGTTTGGCCACGTAGCACCAAGGCCGTCAAAGTCGTGAAGCCCAACTCGGGGCGGCGTTTGTTCAGCGCGACCAGCCAGGCGTTCTGTGCGGCGATGATGCGATCTAGCGCCACGCTGGTGTCCCAGGTAGGTGGGGTGCAGAAGTAATCACGCACCAAACTGGTGACGGTGGTCTGCGCCGCCTCTTTGCCCATGCCGCCCATGCTCACGCCGTCGGCCAGCGCCATGATGACGCCCATGTCTTTGTCATCTTTGCCAGGCAGCATCGCGCCGGCGAAGTCTTCGTTGATGGGTTTTGTGCCCGCTAGCGAGGTATAGCCAATGTCAATGTCGTTCATATCTTAGTTACGCAAGAAGTAAGCCACTTTAAGCTCAAATTGCCTGCCTACGATCTCCGTTCGGACTGAGCTTGTCGAAGTCTTCAAAACCCTTCGACAGGCTCAGGGCGAACGGCGTCAAGCCAAATTGGCACGAGGCTTGCATGTTAATGGTGCAACGCAGCAATTCTGGACTTGGGAAAACGATGAAAAAATTGAAATTAGTGATGGTGGGCAATGGTATGGCAGGGGTTCGCACCGTCGAAGAACTCCTCAAAATTGCACCAGATTTGTACGATATCACCATTTTTGGTGCTGAACCGCAGCCTAATTACAACCGCATCTTGCTCAGCCCCGTGCTGGCGGGTGAGCAAACGCTGGATGAAATCGTCCTGAACAGCTGGGAATGGTACACAGACAACAACATCACCCTGCACGCCGGTAAAAAAGTCGTCAATGTCGACCGCGCCCGCCGTGTGGTGACTGCCGATGACGGCATGGAAGTTGAATACGACCGTTTGCTGATGTGCACCGGCTCCAACGCCTTCATGTTGCCGATTCCGGGCAAAGATTTAGAAGGCGTGATTGCCTACCGCGACATTGCGGACACCAATTTGATGATCGAGGCGTCCACCAAGTACAAAAAAGCTGTTGTCATTGGGGGCGGTTTGCTGGGTTTAGAGGCGGCGAATGGTTTGATGCTGCGCGGCATGCAAGTGACGGTGATCCACGTCATGCCAACGCTGATGGAACGTCAGTTGGACGCAGTTGCCGGTGGTTTGCTGCAAAAATCGCTGGAAGAGCGCGGTTTGAAGTTCGTCATGGGTGGCCAAACGCAGGCATTGCTCCCCGCCGTTCGCCCTGAGCCTGTCGAAGGGTCTGCGGGGCTTCGACAGGCTCAGCCCGAACGGGTAGGGAGTGTGCAGTTCAAAGACGGCACAGAAATCCCGACCGATTTGGTCGTGATGGCCGTAGGCATTCGCCCGAACACCGAGCTGGCCGAGAAAATCGGCATTTATTGCAATCGCGGCATCGTCGTCACCGACACTCTGCAAACCGTGACCGATGCACGTATTTACTCGGTGGGTGAATGTGCTGCGCATCGCGGCATTGCGTATGGCTTGGTCGCTCCTCTTTTTGAGCAAGCCAAAGTCGCGGCGAACCATTTGGCCGAGCACGGCATTGGCCGTTACACCGGTTCACTCACTTCGACCAAGCTGAAAGTCACCGGGATTGATTTGTTCAGCGCGGGTGAATTCCAGGGCGGCGAGGGCACCGAAGAACTCATCATGAGTGACCCATTTGGTGGTGTCTACAAAAAACTGGTCATCAAAGACGACAAGTTGATCGGCGCATGTTTGTACGGCGACACGGTCGATGGCAGCTACTACTTCAAGCTCCTGCGCGATGGCCGCAGCGTGGCGGACATTCGCGACAAGCTGATGTTTGGCGAATCCAACATCGGCGACACCGGCCACGAAGGCCACAGCAAAGCCGCGACCATGCCGGATGATGCGGAAGTCTGCGGTTGCAACGGCGTTTGCAAAGGCACGATTGTGAAAGCTATTCGCGAAAAAGGCTTGTTCACGGTTGACGAAGTTCGCAAGCACACCAAAGCCAGCGGCGGCTGCGGCTCTTGCACGGGTTTGGTCGAGCAAATTTTGATGTTCACCGCTGGTGGCGACTATTCCGCCACGCCGAAAACCAAAGCCATGTGCGGCTGTACCGACCACGGCCACCAGGCGGTGCGCGAGGCGATTGTTAAAAACAAGATTTTGACGATCGACGGCGTGTACAAGTTCATGGACTGGAAAACACCCAACGGTTGCTCGTCATGCAGACCAGCGGTTAACTACTATTTGATCAGCTCATGGCCGAAAGAGGCGAAAGACGACCCGCAAAGCCGTTTCATCAACGAGCGCAGCCATGCCAACATCCAAAAAGACGGCACCTACTCGGTTATTCCACGTATGTGGGGTGGCGAAACCACTTCTAGCGAGCTACGCCGCATTGCGGATGCGGTGGACAAGTACAAGATTCCAACCGTCAAAGTCACCGGCGGCCAGCGTATCGACTTGCTGGGCGTGAAAAAGGAAGATTTGGTCAATGTCTGGAAAGACATCGGCATGCCATCTGGCCACGCCTACGCCAAAGCGCTGCGTACCGTCAAAACCTGCGTTGGCTCCGAATGGTGCCGCATGGGCACGCAAGATTCGACCCAAATGGGCAAAGACCTGGAGCGCGCGATGTGGCGCATGTACGCTCCGCACAAGGTCAAGTTTGCAGTGTCCGGTTGCCCACGCAACTGCGCGGAAGCGGGTATCAAAGACGTGGGCGTGATTGGTGTGGACAGCGGTTGGGAAATGTACATTGCCGGTAACGGCGGTATCAAAACCGAAGTGGCGCACTTCTTCGTGAAGGTGAAAACCGCTGCTGAAGTGCTGGAATACACCGGCGCTTTCTGCGAGCTGTACCGCCAAGAAGGCTGGTACTTAGAGCGCACGGTACATTACGTCAACCGCGTCGGTTTGGATTACGTGAAGAAGAAAATCCTAGAAGACCACGAAGGCCGCAAAGCCCTGTGGGAACGCCTGCAGTTTGCCTTGGACGGCGAACCAGACCCGTGGTTTGACTTCAAAGAAGCCGAAGTGGATACGCGCCAGTTTGCCAAGCTTACAGTGGCCTAAAAGCTTTAAAAGGCGCAAAATAGCAATAAAACAGCTAAATAGACATTAAATATGACTCTAGCCGGCGTATTTATTGCCTAAGATGCTATTAAAAGTATAGTAAAAATAGAACACAAAGATCGTGAAGATCATATAAAGAAGTACATCATGAGTGAATGGAAAAAAATCTGTCTGGTGCAAGACATCCCCGTCTTGGGTTCACGCCGCGTGCAACGCGCCAAAGGCATGGACGTGGCGGTTTTTCGCAACGACCAAGACCAGGTGTTTGCGCTGTTAGACCGCTGCCCGCACAAAGGCGGCCCCTTGAGCCAAGGCATTGTGTTCGGCACCAGCGTGGCTTGCCCGCTGCACAACTGGACGATTGGCTTGGCAACAGGCTGTGCCAAAGAGCCGGATGAAGGCTGCACACAAGCCTTCCGCGTGCAGGTGACCGATGGGGTGGTGCATTTGAACCAATCCGAGCTCGACACTTTGGCTCTAGAGCAAACTGCCCCCGTGGCAGGTCCGGCGAAAAAAGTTACCACCGTTTAAACTGAAAAAACTGATCAAGGCTACATGCTGGAAACCAAATCGACGTGCCCGTATTGCGGCGTTGGCTGCGGGGTGATTATTGAGTCTGAAGGCAATCAAATCACCGGTGTGCGGGGCGACCCGCTGCATCCGGCCAACTTTGGGCGACTCTGCTCCAAAGGTTCTAATCTGCATTTGACGGCCACGGCTGCGGTGACGCAGCAAACCCGCTTGCTGCACCCTATGCAGCGTGCGAGTAGAACTGCCGCCCCTCAACGCATCTCTTGGGATTCGGCTTTAGACAAAGCAGCGCAGAAGTTTGCCCAAGTCATCACCGACCACGGTCCGGATGCGGTGGGGTTTTATATTTCAGGTCAGTTGTTGACGGAGGACTATTACGTCTTCAACAAGCTCGCAAAGGGCCTGATCGGCACCAACAATATCGACACCAACTCGCGCCTGTGCATGAGCAGCGCGGTAGCCGG
>JAYUCJ010000032.1:0-39329 GCA_043740415.1 Polaromonas sp.
ATTGTTGATACCTTCGAGTTGGTGAAAATTCCGCGCGCGCCTGGCTGGTTGATAGGGGCGGCCAACATTGATGGCGGCATCGTTCCTGTGGTTGATCTATCACTGTATTTTGTACCCAATGCCGCACCCATGGCGATTGATAGGCATCACCGCATTCTGATGGGTGGCAAGCGCGAAGAAGGTGCTGAAGGCGGCTCTGGCAATGAGCATGTGTTTGCGATTTTGTTCAGTGGCTTGCCTATGCAATTAGAGTACACGCGCGAAGCGCTAGATGTAGATGTCGTTATTCCCGAGCGCTTACGTGAGTTAAGTCTGGGTGTTGCCAAAAGCCAGACAGGAAAAAAGTCTTTTGAAATGGACACGGATAGATTTGTAGAATTTCTGTCGCTCAGTTTGATTTAGTTTCAAGTGCTTTCTTGATATAGATAAATAGATAAATAGATTTTTAGGAAACTTATGTTCAACACGATTCGTGCAAAATTAATCGCTTTGGTGCTTTTGGCGCTGGCAGTCGCTGGCCTGATTGGTGCGGTAGCTGTCTATGACATTAACAAATTAGAGAACTCGGTTAATCGAACAGCCGGCTACGGCTTGGCTGCACAAAATGCCGGTTTGACAGACATGTTTCACGACAACGCACGCGGCTTGGTGGAACAATTTGTAGGCGCGGTGAAAGACAAAAGCCCGGAGCGTATTGCGGAAGCTGCCAAAGGCTTGCAAGACAACGCCAAACAAATTCGTACCTTGTCACGCTCAAACGTTGACTCACCCGTTTTAAATGCCAAGACCAAAGATTTGCTGATGAAGCTGCTCCCTGTGTTTGATGACTATGCCAAAACCTCGGAAGCCATTGCAGCTAATCCGGGTACTGATTTGGTTGAGCTCGAGAGAATTCGTGCAGATTTCACTAAGAAATTTCAAGCTTTGCAGGATCAACAAGATATTTCCAATAAAAATTTGGAAGACGAGTTGGCTCAAGCGAAAGTTCAGGCTGCTACTGATGTGCAGCAATCATTTATAACTATCACAAGTGCAATTGTCTTGGGTCTATTGGCTTTGATCTTTGCAGCTACTCTCACATATAAATCCATTACCAAAGGCTTGGTAAGACTTGAAACCACTGTGCAAAAAGTTAATGCTGGTGATGGCTCTGCTCGGACGATGTTGACATCCAAAGACGAACTCGGCAACTTAGGCCGCAGCTTTGACACTTTGTTAGACGAGCGTATCGCCACACTGGAAGCCAAGACGAAAGAAAACGATAGCATCAACAATTCCGCCATTAATTTGCTGCAATCCGTTTTTGCGCTTTCCGAAAAAGACTTGACCTCGCGCGCCGAGGTGAGCGACGACATCGTGGGAACCATTGCCTCCTCTGTCAACCAGTTTGCGGATGAAACAGGCCGAACTTTGGCTGAGGTTCAAGAAATTGCGGGCCAAGTGCGCGGCGCTGCTGAAGCGACACAACAGCAGGGCTTGCTGGTGCAAACCGGTGCAGACCGCGATCGTGCATTGCTTTCATCTATGGGTGTGACGCTGGGCACTGCCACCCGTCAAATGAACGAAGTGGCGCAGCTATCCACCGCTTCAGGTGCTGCAGCCACCCGCACTTCAGACGCGACCAAGGCCGCGCAAGCAGCGGTAGAAGGCACCATGCGCGGTATGGATTCTCTGCGTGAAGTGATTTCCGAGACCGAAAAACGCTTCAAGCGTTTGGGTGAACGTTCGCAAGAGATTTCATCTGCTGTGGCGCTGGTCAACACCATTTCTGAGCGCACCCACGTGCTGTCACTCAACGCGTCCATGCAAGCCGCCACAGCGGGTGAGGCGGGTCGTGGCTTTGCCGTGGTGGCGCAAGAGGTGCAACGTTTGTCCGACAGCTCACGCCAGGCCACGGGCGAAATTGCCAAGTTGGTGAGCAACATCCAGTCTGAAACCAATGAAACCTTGATCAGCATGAACCGCCTGATTGCAGACGTGGTGGCACAAACCGAGCTGGCACGCCGTGCTGGTCATGAGATGACGCAAACGCAAGCCGCCACGGGCGAGCTGGTTGGTTTGGTGCAGCGCATTGCTGCCTTCTCCGTGCAGCAGCAAGAGATGGCTCAAGCGCTGCAAAAAAATGTGCAGGGCATGAACGACGGTACCACGCAAACCAGCAGCGCCATCGCCCAGCAAACCCATGCCACCAACACCTTGGTGCAGTTTGCACAGCGCTTGAACGACTCGGTCGGTCAGTTCAAAGTCGCTTAAGCATCGCCACTCAATTTCAATACGGCTGACATGAGCAATGACATGATCGCAGACATGACTGCGCTTTTGCGCGACGAGTTTGCGCAGGAATGGCCTGCCACGCGCGACACCCTGGCGCAGTGGCAAGCCGCGCCAGCGCAGCCGCCTGAAGGCGTTGCAGATATGCTGTCTTTGCTGGAACGTTTCACGCAAGCCGTGCAAACGGTGGGCTTTGATGGTCTGGGCGCTTACCTGCAAGTCATACACACGTTCACGCAGCATTTGGCTGTGGCGCCCGCTGGGCAGGCCCTGTCCGTGACGGAACAAACGATGCGTGTCATTTGGTTGGGCGAGTGGGCGGATCAAGTGAACGCCTACCTAGAGCACCCCGCCAACGCCGCCGTGGTTGAAAGCATGGCGTCGTACCTCGGTATGTGTCCTGTGCCCTTGTCCGACGAACATATTTTGGACATCGCCGGCCAGCTGTTGGTACTGCCAAGCCTGAGCGATGATGACGCTGATGCGTTAGAGCTTTTGCAACAGGACGCTTCGGACGAAGATGTTGCCTTGCCCACTGACGATGTTGACCCTGAGTTGCTTTTCGCCCTCTTGGTCGATGCTCCACAACAGCTTGACGAATTAGAGCAAACAGTGACTCGCTGGAGCTCTGGCATGTGCTCAGAGGCCGACATGCAAGAAGCCCTGCGCAGCGTACACACGCTCAAAGGCAGCGGCGGCATCATTGGTTTGCCGGGTGTTGCGCGTTTGGCGCACCGGCTGGAAGATATTTTGGAATACGCGTTTGCAGTTCTGCAGACTGGCGAGCGCCCGTTAGAAGCCTTGAGCCGCGACGTTTTGCAAGCCGTGCACTGCTTGCAGCAAATGGTGAGCCACTTGCAAGGCAACGAAGAAGCGCCTGGCAATGCCAAGACCATTCTGCAAAACTTGCTCAATTGGGTCAAGTTGATTCGCAGCGGCGAGATGGACAGCTTTGAGGCAGACGCAGTATCCTTTACCGAGATGCCTCAGCCGATGGAAGCTGCAGCAACGATTCAGCCACAGCCATCAGACACCCAAAATACAGCGCCATCGACAACACAAACAAACCCCGCTAAACAGCAAGAATCCGCAGTTCTGCGCCTGGGCGTGAACCAGCTCAGTCGCCTGCTGCGCCGTGCGGGCCAGTCGATTGTGCATACCGAGCGTTTGTCAAAATTGCTGTCAGACACCGAAGGCTGGCTCTCCGCTATTGTGCGCAGCAACCAAGTGATGGCCGCGCGCTTGCGCGAACTGGACGCCATGGTGAACAGCCAAGTCGTGCAGCTTCGGGATGCGCAACAAGAGGCTCAGCAGATTGACAATACCCACTTTGACCCGCTAGAGCTGGACCGCTACGACGCCTTGCACGGCCTGTCGCGCTTCATCGGCGAAGCCGCGCGCGACAGCTCTGCCATGGTGCAGCAAGCCCGCGAATCCACCACGCAATCCGTCGCCATGTTGCGCCAAGAAGGTTACGCCCTGCATGACCAGCACAGAGAGCTACTCGCCGCCCGCATGGTGCCCGTCAAAACCATCATTCCGCGCCTGAAACGCACCGTCGCGCAAACAGCGATTGCCACCCAGCGCAAAGTCGCCCTGCACGTCACCGGTGAAAACATGGTGGTCGATGCCGACGTGCTCTCCCGCCTGGCCGAGCCGCTGTTGCACCTGCTGCGCAACGCGGTGGACCACGGTATCGAGTTGCCACACGACCGCCTGGCAAGCGGTAAGCCTGAGCAAGGCACGATCTACCTCGATTTCCAGCGCGATGGTGAAGAGATGGCCCTGCGCGTCAGCGACGACGGCCGTGGCCTAGACCTGGCAGCCATCGAAGCCAAAGCCCTCGGCTTCGGTTTGATGGCATCCGCGGGCAGCTTGAACGAAACTGACTTACAACGCCTGATTTTGCAACCCGGCTTCAGCACCCGTGACGCCGTGACCGAAACCTCAGGCCGTGGCGTCGGTATGGACATTGTGAACGACCGTATCACCGGTTTGAAAGGCCGCTTGGAGATCGACAGCAGCTTAGGTCTAGGCAGCAGCTTCACCGTGCATGTGCCGCTGTCCAGTGGCGTGGCGCACGCTTTGGTGGTGCAGTGCGCGGGTGAAGCCGTGGCCTTGCCGCTAGAGCAGGTGGACAGCATCGTCGCCGCCGGTTTGGGGCAATTCAGCCTTGCAGAAAATGGCATCCAGCTCGCCTACGCGGGGCAGCATTACCCCGCCTTCTCATTGGCGCAATGGTTGCATTTGGACGACGTCAGCGCTGCCGACATCATGCAGCGCGCCCCGTCCTGGATCGTCATCCTGGCCAAAGGAGCGACCGGCCCTGTCGCCCTCTTGGTCGATGCCGTTTTAGAATCCCGCGAGCTGATTTTGCAAGATGTCGGCCTGCTCACCCGCCGTGTGCGCGGCATCATTGGCGGCGCTTTGCGGGCCGACGGCAGGCCGCTCTTCTTGCTCAGCGTGTCTGAGCTGCAGCGCGCGGTTAACCTTGCTACCAATGCCGCAAACGCATCTAAACAAGCGGGTCGCGCGTCACCTGGCACGGCATTCACGTCAGCCCTGCGCAAGCGCCTGCAGGTCGAGCGCACCCGCGTGCTGGTGGTGGACGACGCGTGGTCCGTGCGCCGATCCATGCAACAGCTCTTGGAAGACGCCGGCTACGACGTCGCCACCGCGGCGGACGGTTTTGAAGCCCTAGAGCGCCTGCGCGCCAAAGTGCCCGCCGTCGTGTTGACCGACCTTGAAATGCCGAATTTGAACGGCCTAGAGCTCACCCGCCGCATGCAAGACATCCCGCAGTGGGCAGGCATTCCGGTGGTGATGATCACGTCCCGCACCAGCGCCAAACACCGCGACGAAGGCCTCAAAGCCGGCGTCGACGTGTACCTCACCAAACCCTATCAAGACGCCGACCTGCTCGCCCAAGTGCGTAGTTTGACAGCGCCAAAATCATCCGCCTTGGTTGATTTTTCGCTGTAAATAATTTCGCATTCGCATTCAAGCTGCAACAGGGTGCCTCACCCTTCCAAGCGCAGCTGGATTTGTGCTTATGTGCGCCAGCAAACAGACGTCAAAGTCTGATCCCCATAAGCTTCTTTCAGGTGAGCCAACATGCACTGGCGCAATTCGCAATGTCAACCAGGCCATGCGCACTGGCGTTAAACAAGTCTATCAACCAGCAACAGGAGTTTCAACATGAAAAAAAGCGTTCTATTATTTGCCGCGATGGTGCTCAGCGCACCGGTTTTCGCTGTGGACGGCATCACCCTGGGTGTGCCCGGCTACGGTGGAACGGGCTGTCCTGACGGCTCGGTCTCCGCCACCTTGAGTCCAGATGCCACGTCTTTGAGCTTGTTGTTTGACAAATACCAGGTGGCCGTGGGTGGCACGTCCGGTAAAAGCTTTGACCGCAAGAGCTGCAACATCGCCATTCCCGTGCGTGTGCCCCAAGGCTTCAGCGTATCTATCCTTAAAATCGACTACCGTGGTTTTAACCAACTGCCGCAATCTGCCAGCTCCCAGTTCAATGTCGAATACTTCTTCGCCGGCACCCGAGGCCCGGCCTTCCAAAGAAAATTTAGCGGCCCCCTGCAAGAAGATTATCTGATCAACAACGAGCTCACCGTCCAGGCGATCGTCTGGTCAGCTTGCGGTGCGGACGTCAACCTGCGCACCAACTCGAGCATGCGCGTGCAGACGGTGGGGAACAAAGAAGCCATGTCCTCGATCGACACGCAAGACGTCAGTGCGGGCATCATTTACCAGCTGCAATGGCGTCCTTGCACCGGCTAAGGTGTAACGAAGCAACTATCGGGCGGCGTTTGGAGGTCATCGCCGCCCTATTTTGAGAGCTAAATTGAGAGATAAATGGGAGGTAGAGGCTATGAAATTGATGATAAAAAGCATTGTCGTGTGCGCATGGCTGGCCAGCCTGCCCGCATGGGCGCAAGACACCGACGGTTGTCCAGCGGGAAGCTACAAGGTCGTCATGTCCCCCGACGGCACAAGTTTGAGTCTGTTGTTTGACCAGTTCACCCTGGACAGAGGCAGCATCGCAGGCAGTGCACAGCCAAGAAAAGTTTGCCGTATCTCGGCCCCACTCAATTTGCCGGCGAATCAATCCATCGGTGTTTACAAGGTCGATTACCGGGGTTTTGCAAAACTTGCGGCGAAGCAAGAAACCAATCTTGAGGTTCAATATTTTTTGGGACCCCACGACAACGACCGCGGTCGCGTTTTCAAACGCAAAGTCAAAGGCCCGCATGAAGGTGATTATTTGTTCACCGAAACCATAGGCGCAGGACAAATGAAACGCGTCGGCTGCGGCACCGCCGCCGTGCTCAACCTTGCCATCACCCTCAGCCTCGACAGCGCCCAGCGAGCCGGCGAGGCCATGTCGTCATTGGACACCACCGATGCCGCCTCGCGTGGCGCCTTGGTCTACCATTTCGACTTAAAGAGCTGCTCCTGAAGGGGTGCGATCAAGCCCTCACCCATGCATCACCTGTCGCGCCGCCTGCGCTAAAAAGCCACTGCGGGTTGCGCCGTGGGTGCGGGCGTATTCGTCGATATTTTGCTATAAATTAAATAGCTGTTCAGGCAATAAATACGCCGACTAGAGGCGGTATTTAATGCTTTTATGACTGTATTTTCACGCCATTCCAAAACGCCACGCGCCCCTTCACCGCCTCCGCGCCCACTTTGGGGTTGGGGTAATACCACACCGCATTGGGGTTCAGCTCGCCATTCACATTCAAGCTGTAGTAGCTCGCCTCGCCCTTCCAGGGGCAGCTAGATTTGTGGTTGCTGAAGGTCACCACATCGCGGTTCAGCGCGCTTTCGGGGAAGTAATAGTTGCCTTCCACGAGCACGGTGTCGTCGCTTTCAGCAATCAGGGTGTTGTTCCAAGTGGCGCGCATGGGGTTGTCCTAGTTGGTTTTTGGGGATGAACGTTTGAGGTCACAAACTGTGACTTCAAGTTTAGGTGACAAAGTGCAGTTGTAAAACTGTTAATTCGTACATTAATATTTATTTGTTAGTACAATTAAACATGCCTACTACCAAAATTCCTGCCACACCCACCGCCCAAGAAGTTGCGGCGCGGCGTGGTGCGGTGGTGGTGCAGGGTGGCGGCTACGTTGCCGTGCGCGACGCGCTGGCGCAAAAACGCCAAGGCCATCGCGGCCCGCAGCTCGCGCCCACCAAGCTACCCGTCACCGTGCGCTACAACCCCGAAGTGGTCGCCTACTTTAAAGCCACAGGCACCGGCTGGCAGACCCGAATGAATGACGCGCTGTGCGAGTGGGTGGCAACGCATAAAACCGCTTAATCTGCGGTTTTTACCCCTTAAATATGCCACTAGCCGGCGTATTTACTAACTAAGTTGCTATAAAAATAATAGTGAATTAACGCGAACTTCTCTCAACATTCAACGCCAGCAACCGCTGCAAAATCGTCTCATCCGGCATCTCCGGCGTGTAGTCCGTCCAGCCGTAGGCGGTGGCGACGGCTTGGTCCAGCGCGGCGTGGGCGGTGGTTAACCAGGCGGGGCGGGCGTTGTAGAGTTTGGTGAGGGTGCGCTCGCTCAGGTCTTTTTCGTGGCCGGCTTTGGCGACGATGCGGTCGGGGTAGGGCGAGGTGGCCATGCCCAGCGGCACCACTTCAGGCAGGCGCTGCGTCCAGTCCAGCGGGTTCAGCCAGTTGTCGCGCAGGGTGGTGAGTTTGTGGGCGGCTTCGGCGATGGATTCCCCCACCGTTCGGGCTGAGCTTGTCGAAGCCTTCACGTCGGGAACGACAGCCCCACTCGCCAAGCGGCGGGTTTGCTGGCTGGCGGTGTCTTGCGGGGTGAGGCCGGCGGGGAAGGGGAAGGTTTCGGAGCAGGTGGTTGGGGTGTAACGCGGGTCGACCTTTTTGCCCTGTGGAACTCGAAAATGCCTGTACATATATACTCATGAGTTATGGAGCGCATTCAGTCTATTAATCCAAAGAGAGTTGAATGGTGTTGTGCTGACTTAGGCATCACACCAAGCACTCTCGCGACTGAAGTAGACATACCGCAGGTTAGTATGGAACGGATGATGTCTGGTGAGGCTGGATTGACTTTCAACCAATTACGCAAAATTGCTGAATATTTTGGTCGAGGAATCTTATTTTTTCTTGAGTCTGAACCGGTTGTTGCTTCGCAAGTACATACCCCGCAATTTCGCACTTTGGCAAATCAAAAGCCAGAATTATCTGCAAAGCTCAGGAATTTCATTGAGCGGGTAGAAAAACAACGTTCTGTATATTTGAGTTTGGTTGAAGAGCTAGAAGATACAGATCGTCCAACATTCAATCCACCTGTTATTCCAGTTCAAAATCCGGTTGAAGCCGCACGAATAGCACGTAAATGGCTTAATTTGACGAATCAAAATAGTTTCGAAAGCTATCGTGAAGCCGTGGAGGCCAAGGGCATTTTGGTATTTCGAAGTAATGGTTACAACGGCAAATGGCAGATTGACAAAAAAAATCCAATATTGGGCTTCACTCTTTATGACCCTATTTGCCCGGTAATTGTTATTAAGAAACAACCTTCCTACGGGGAGTCTCAGCAGATATTTACGCTCATGCACGAGTTGGGACATTTACTATTGCATAAAAGCAGTTCCATAGACGACGACCGTGATATGCAATCTCATAAAGGCCAAGAGCAAGAGGCTAATGCGTTTGCTGGGAATTTGCTAGTTTCCGATGCTGTTTTAAACAGCATTCGAGACATTGATCGACCTGATGACATATCTCAATACAACGACTGGCTTTCCCAAATGCGTAAAACATTAGGTGTAAGCGTCGAAGTGATTTTACGTAGGCTATTAGATGCCGGTCGCTTGCAACAAAATCAATACTTAGCATATAGACAATGGAACGAAAATTCGAGAGCTGTCCAAGAAGACGATGCTGGAAGCCGACTGTACCGTCACCGAGAACCCAAACATGTGTTTGGTAATACATTCGTACGAACGGTATTGGATGCATTGAGTGCTAGCTATATCACTTTGGCTAAGGCTAGCAGTTATCTTGACGGGTTAAAAATTAAAGATATTCATGAGCTTGAACGGCACTATGCAGGTCTTTGATGCCTCATCCATGATTTACGCTTGGGATAATTACCCAGTGCGCCAGTTTCCTGGTTTGTGGGATTGGCTAGCTACTCAAATTGAACAAAATAAGTTTGTTATACCAAGCGTTGCGTTTGAAGAGGTCACAGCAAAAACACCTGAGTGTGGAGAATGGCTCAAGGACAATCATATTCAAAAACTTCAGATGACTGAAGAAATTTTGCTTGATGCTTTGCGTATTAAAAGTCTACTAGGAGTGGTAAATGATGCTTACCATTCAAAAGGCGTAGGGGAAAATGATCTTTTTATTATCGCTACAGCGCGTGCACGTGACGCTGAATTAATTTCTGATGAGGGGCGACAAATTATCTCGCCCGAGACTCCATCAAAAAGGAAAATCCCATCGGTCTGCTCAATGCCTGAAGTCTCTATCAGTTGTATCAACTTCCTCGAATTAATAAAGCGTTCCGATCAAGTGTTCTAGGCTAAGCGCGGATTATTTGTGTCACATCTCTTGCCCAGAAAGAGGGTGTCTTGCTCAAAAATGTAGTCGCTCTCGTCGCCTGCGCCCCATTTGGCGTAGAAGTCTGTGAAGTTCATGAGTGCATCGATATTAGCTTGTTTTAAGGCTGGCTTTAAACCGCACTTTCACCCTAAAATCCGCCCTATGCCCACCCAATCTGCCACACACAAACCTTCGCACACATTGACTGGCAAAAAGCGTCATCAGGGGCGCATCGGCCTGCACTTTGTCATCACCGCCAGCTTGCTGCTGGGGCTGGCGGCTTATGTGGCGGCGATGGCTGGGTTGTACTTCAAGCAAGAGGCGCTGTTGTTCAAGCCGGTGCCCTTAGCGGCCAGCCAGCCGTTGCAGGGGCTGACGACTCAGGGCGAGGGGGTGAGCGAGTTCACGGTGGATGTGCCGGGGGCCAAGCTGTCGGGGCTGCAGCTCACATTGCCCAACCCCAAAGGTGTGGTGTTTTTCTTGCATGGCAACCGGGGGAATTTGGACGAGTGGTTTGTCAACACCAGCATCTACCGCCGCAACAATTTTGATCTGGTGATGGTGGACTACCGGGGCTTTGGCAAAAGCACGGGTCAGATCGACAGCGAGGCACAGCTGCATAGCGACGTGCGGGCGGTGTGGGACCAGATGGCACCGCACTATGCGGGTAAAAAGCGGGTGGTGTACGGGCGCTCGCTGGGCTCGGGGTTGGCCGCGGGGCTGAGTGCAGATTTGAACACCGAAAAAACACCGCCGGACCTGACCGTGCTGGTCTCCCCCTACAGCAGCATGAGCACCCTGACCGCGCAAATTTACCCCTACGTGCCGCAGGCCGTGCTGCGCTACCCGCTGCGTACCGACCAATGGCTGCCCAAGATCAAAAGTCCTGTGCTGCTGATGCATGGCGACAAAGACACCTTCATCCCCCCCAGCCACAGCCAAAGCTTGAAAGCGCTGTCGCCACAGGCTAAGTTGTTGATCGTCAACGGCGCGGCGCACAGCGATATTCATAAGTTTGAGGCGTATTTACAGGGTTTTGGCGGCGTGCTGGCGGGGCTGTGAGCACGCCGTGCATGCAGGGGGCTTTAACCTAACCCTGCGCCACTGGCCGGCTCGGGTCGCTCACCCACTCGCTCCAACTGCCGGCAAACAAACCCGTAGCCCCTAGACCTGCAATCTGCATCGCCAGCAGATTCGGCACAGCGCTGACGCCGCTGCCGCAGTGGTGCACGACGCCAGCCGGGTCGCGGCCTGCGAGTAGTTGGGTGAATTCGGCTTTGAGGAGGTC
Source organism: Polaromonas sp. (assembly GCA_043740415.1). Lineage (GTDB taxonomy): Bacteria > Pseudomonadota > Gammaproteobacteria > Burkholderiales > Burkholderiaceae_C > Aalborgiella. The sequence goes on from JAYUCJ010000032.1 coordinate 11,165, forward strand.
GGCGGGTTTGAACTTGCCATCGGCGCCGATGTTTTGCGCAAACGGGCGGTTCAACGCACCGGGGATGTGGCCGGCAACGGGGTCTAGCGGCTCGGCTTCACCACGAAAACGCGGTGCGGCGCGTGCGTCAAGGATCGTTTGAGCCGATTTATTGAGATTATTTACTACAGTATCTATAGCAGTCAAGGCAGTTAATTCGCCGGCTAGCGTGAAATTTGAAGGGGTAATTTTGGGTTTTGACGTGGTTTTAGCGGCTTCTACAGCGCCTCCCGCAGCCTGCCACGCTTGCAAGCCGCCGTCCAGCACGGCAACGGCCTCGTGGCCTGCCCATTTCAGCATCCACCACAGGCGGCCGCAGTAGTTCACGCCGTTGCGGTCGTACACCACGGCTTGGTGGGCGTTGGAGAAACCGATGCTGCTGAGCCAGCCGGCGAAAGTTTCGCGGCTAGGTAAGGGGTGACGGCCGCCCGAGGCAGCCGAAGGGTGGCTCATTCCTATTTTTGCCGCGGCGAGGTCGTTTTTGGAGCTGAGGTGTTTGTCTAAATTGACGTAAACCGCGCGAGGAATGTGGGCATCGTCGAACTGCTGCGGGCCGAGCTCGGGTTGCATCAAATCGAAGGTGCAGTCAAACACCATGACTGGTTTGCCTGAGGCGGTCTGCGGGGGCTCACTTTTGAGGAGGGTGGCGAGTTGTTCGGCGGAAATCAGGGTGGTGTACATACAAACCTTTCAATGTTCTTCAGCCGGCGTGTTCGGCAGAGCCCGTGAGCGCAGCGCGGTGGCGGCGATACCGCTGAGCAAGATGACCCCCATGCCCGCCCAGCCCAGCGCTGGGATATTGTCGCCAAACAGCGCCAAGCTGTAAATAGCGGCAAAAACGATGCCTGAATACTGCATATTCGCCACCACCAAGGTGCTGCCTTTGCTGTAAGCGCGGGTCATGCTCCACTGGCCGAGTGAGGCGAGGATGCCGATGGGGATCAGCCACCAAGCACCGGCGCTGTGCCAGCTGGCGGCGGGCGACAAGCCGGTGAACAGCAAACCGATACCACCCGCGATGGCCGAGCCCAGAGCGAAGTAAAACACGGTGCGCTCCTCGGGCTCGCCCAAGCGTCCTAAAACGGTGACTTGCATGTACGCCAGCGCCGCGCCCATGCCTGAGAGCAGACCGATGACACCGGCGAAGAGCTGGTTTTGGTCCATCGTCGGTCGCAGCGTCATCACCACGCCGGCAAAGCCGCACAGCACGGTCAATAAGAGCGGGCCCTGTGATTTGGCGTCCTTCGCCGAGCTGTAAAACATCGCCCCACCGACGATGAAGGCCGCAATCCACACCCCGCTCATGTAATTCAACGTCATGGCGTTGGCCAGCGGCAGGTGGGCGATGGCGTAAAACCAAGCGCCTAGCGATAACACCCCAATCGTGGCGCGCCAAACATGCATCATCGGCACGCTGGTGGCCAGCGTCACACCGCGCGCCCGCATCATGACCCCCATGAACCCCATGCTGATGAAGCCACGGTAGCAGACCAGCTCAAAGGTGTTGAAGTTTTCCGAGGCGATTTTGACGCCCACACCCATGGTGGCGAACAAAAACGAGGCTAAAACCATCCACAGGGCTTGCATAATGGTTTTTTTAAGAGGTAAATGTGGTTATAGCCGGCGTATTTATTGCCTAAGATGCTATGAAAAATATAGCGAACTGGTTTATGCCGTCAATTTGGCCGGCTGCATGGCGCGCCTGTACCACTGGTGAAACTCCTGCATGCCGTCTTCCATCGGGCTTTGGTAAGGGCCGACCTCGTTGTCGCCGCGCTGAATCAGGGCTTTGCGGCCGGCGTCCATGCGCAGGGCGATTTCGTCGTCTTCGATGCAGGTTTCCATGTAGGCGGCGCGTTGTGCGTCGACGAAATCGCGCTCAAACTCGGCGATCTCTTCGGGGTAGAAAAACTCGACCATGTTGATGGTTTTTTGCGGGCCGATGGGGTGCAGGGTGGAAACCGTCAGCACATGCGGGTACCACTCGATCATGATGTGCGGGTAATAAGTGAGCCAAATCGCGCCATATTTGGGTGGAGCGCCGTGGTGGTTCTCTTTTTGGTGCTGCAACAGCACCGTTTGCCAGCGTTCGTAAATCGCGCTGCCCGCATGCCCCAAACGATTCGCCACACCCACGGTTTGCACCGAATAGTCGGGTTTGAACTCCCACTGCAGGTCGCCCGTCGTCACAAAATTGCCCAAACCGGGGTGGAAAGGGCCGACGTGGTAGTCCTCTAAATACACTTCGATGAAGGTTTTCCAGTTGTAGTTGCACTCGTGCATCTCAACGTGGTCTAGCTTGTAGCCCGAAAAGTCCAAATCGGCGCGGGGGCCGAGCTGTGCCATGTCGGCGGCGATATTTCTGCCGTTGTCTTCGAAAAGCAAACCGTTCCACTCCTGCAGCTTGTAGTTGTGCAGGTGCAAAGCAGGGTCGCAGGCAAAATGCGGCGCGGCGATGAGCTGGCCCATGGGTTTCCCCGCCGTCTGGCCGCTGGTGTCATACGTCCAGTTGTGCAGCGGGCAAACCAAGTTGCCCAAACCGCCAGCAGCGTTGGATGCGATACTGCCTTTGCCCTGCAAAATCAAGGCTTGGCGGTGCCGGCAGACGTTGGAGACCAGCTCGATACCGGCTTGGCCATGGATCAACGCACGGCCGGCGTTTTCTTGCGGCAGGGTGTAAAAGTCGCCCGGATTCGGAGCTGCCAAGCGGTGGCCGACGTAGCGCGGGCCGTTTTGAAACAGGGTTTGCTGCTCCAGCTTGAACAGCGCTTCGTCAAAATAGCTATTGACAGATAACTGGGACAGTTGGGAGGACTGTGAATTTTCAGGGAACATGCGCTGATTTTACCTGTGCCTTCGATTGAAAAATATTCCGTTCGGACTGAGCCTGTCGAAGTCTTCTTTCAACCCTTCGACAAGCTCAGGGTGAACGGTAATCATAGTAATTCGCCTAAGCCGCCTGACTTTTACGCAAGCGCTCTTGGCTGTTGGATAAATGCAAGCGCATCGCGGTACGGGCGGCGTCGGCATCTTGGCTACGAATGGCGGCTAGGATGTTTTGGTGTTCGGTGTTGACGCGGCGCAAGTAGCTGGCGCGGTCTTGGTGCGCGCGCGCGGGGGTGTTGATGCGGGTGCGGGGGATGATGTTTTCGCCCAAATACGTCATCAAATCCGCAAAATGGCGGTTGCCAGTGGCTTTGGCGATTTCCAGGTGAAACTGAAAATCGCTGGGTACGGCTTCCGAATCGTTTTTGACGGCGTCTTCAAAGGTGTCCAGCGCTTGCTGCAGTGTTTTCAAGTTTTCAGGCGTGCGGCGCTGCGCGGCCAGGCCGGCAGCTTCGGTCTCTAGGCTGATGCGCAGCTCTAAAACCGAAATCACATCGTTCACGGTCGCAAAATCGACGGGACTGATGTGGAAAGTTTTCGGGTCAACTTGCGCCAGCGCAAAGGTGCCGATGCCGTGGCGCGTGGCGACCAGATTGGAGGCCTGCAGCTTGGAAATAGCCTCACGCACAACGGTGCGGCTGACGTCAAAGCGCGTCATGATCGCGGCTTCGGTGGGCAGCTTGTCGCCGGGTTTGATGTCGCCCGCGCGTATGCTGGCGGCTAAGGACTCAACGATTTCGGTCACCAAGCCACGCGGGCGGCGCAGTGGGGCTGGGGCGTTTGCAACAACAGTGTTTACGAGCATGGTTTAAAAGCTTAGGGGTTTACCTAGGAGGCATCTATTAATACTTGACAGCGAATAGCGTAGCAAATACATTATTGGTTGTCTGATAACTAACAACTGATAAGTATCTGTCATCAGACTGTATCAAATTTATTAGAAATGTCCAATATTTAAGTGACGCCAAGCATTCTTATGAGCATCCTTTCACACAATCGACTGTTATTAACTGGCGCAGCCGGCGGGCTGGGTCAAGCGCTGCGGCCACGGCTGAAAGCCAATTGCAAGATATTGCGCAGCGCGGACCGCGTGGCTTTTGGCTTGGCTGGCGAGCAAGAAGAGTTTGTTTTGGCCGATTTGGCGGATGCCAGCGCCGTGATTGGCATGATGCAGGGCGTCGATGCCGTGGTGCATTTGGGCGGCGTGTCCACAGAAGCGGCGTTTGAGCCGATTTTGCAGGCCAACATCTTGGGTGTGTACAACCTGTACGAAGCGGCACGCAAGCAGGGCGTCAAACGCATTGTGTTTGCCAGCTCCAACCACGTGACGGGTTTTTACAAGCAGTCTGAAACCATCAACGCCTCTCACCCGCCGCGCCCCGACAGTTTGTATGGCGTCAGCAAAGCCTTTGGTGAAGATTTGTCGCGCTTTTACTTTGACCGCTATGGCATTGAAACCGCCTGCGTGCGCATCGGCTCGTCTTTCCCCGAGCCGAAAGACCGCCGCATGCTGGCGACGTGGTTGAGTTTTGACGATTTGCACCGCTTGATCACCGCTTGTTTAACCACACCGGTGCTGGGTCACAGCATTATTTTTGGCATGTCCAACAATGCCGTCACTTGGTGGGACAACGCACAGGCCAATCACATTGGTTTTAAGGCGCAAGATAGCTCGGATGTGTTTAAGGATGCCGTGTATGCCCGCACGCCAGCGCCAGATCTGACCAGCCCAGTCGCGCAATTTCAGGGCGGCGGCTTTGTGCAGGCTGGGCCGTTTGCGTAAAGACCGCGATAGCTAGCTGTTCGTCAGCACAGACTGGGTGGCTTTCACATAAAATGCAGGGTTAAGGCTTATTCGGCTCTTAACCTTTTATTTTGTTTTTTTGATGACCACCTTCTTCTCATAACCATGGCAACCAAATCTTTATTGCCAGAAACCGGCGCAAAAGCTGTTAAATCTGCAAGTGCCTCTAAAACGCCGGCACCAGCCAGCTACGAAGCTGCTTTGCAAGAGCTGGAGCAATTGGCCGCACAGCTTGAGTCCGGGCAATTGCCGCTGGATCAGCTCATGTCTGGCTACCAGCGTGGCGCCGAGCTCCTCAAGTTTTGTCGTGCCAAGTTAGAGGCGATTGAACAACAAATCAGCGTCATTGATGGCGACCAGTTGAAGCCGTGGGTGCAAGATTGAACAGTTCAATGAGCCATTCAGCGAACCATTTGGCCGCTGAGCATGAGGCGTGGGTGAGCGCCCAGCTGCTGCGCGTTGAGCAGGCGCTGTCGGACTGGGTTGCGCCCGATCTGCCTGCAAATTCAAGCTTGCCCGTAGATCTAGCCCCTGTTTTGAGCCAAGCCATGCGTTATGCCGTGTTGGATGGCGGCAAGCGTTTGCGTCCTTTGCTGGTGTTGGCGGCCGCCGAATCGGTCAATTTGGGTTCTACAGCGGGTACTGAACAAGCCAGCCAAGCAGCGCTAAGAGCGGCGTGTGCTGTCGAGTTGATCCATGCTTACTCGTTGGTTCACGACGACATGCCCTGCATGGACAACGACATTTTGCGACGTGGCAAACCCACAGTTCATGTGAAATTTGGTGAAGCGCAAGCCTTGTTAGCGGGCGATGCTTTGCAGGCGCTGGCTTTTGAGTTGTTAACGCCTGCCCCTGAAGTCGTGGATACGGCAGTGCAGGCGACGCTTTGCCGAATTTTGGCGCTGTCCGCCGGTTGCCACGGTATGGCGGGTGGGCAGGCGATTGATTTGGCCAGCGTTGGGAAATTACTCGCCATTGATGAGCTGCACACGATGCACCGCCTTAAAACGGGTGCTTTGCTGCAAGCCAGTGTGATGATGGGGGCGGCCTGTGGCACAGTCTCGCCAGCTGCGAAGCTTGCTTTGCAGGAGTACGGTGCCGCCATTGGTTTAGCCTTTCAAGTGGTGGATGACGTGTTAGATGTGACCGCAGATACGGCAACGCTGGGTAAAACAGCGGGTAAAGATGCCGAGCAGGACAAACCCACCTTTGTTTCTTTGCTGGGCTTGGCTGCTTCCAAAGCGTATGCTGATAAGCTGTTGCAGCAAGCACTGGCGGCGCTGGCGCGCACCGGCTTGGGCAACACGCGCGCGCTGCAGGCATTGGCGCATATGGTCGTCAACCGAGCCACTTGATAGATTTCTTTAAATATTTCTTAAAATTTACCAATACATACTCAATATATGACTGTGGCTGGCGTATTTGTTGCCTAAGCTGCTTCTTTATTTATAGCAAATGAACTTTCCATTGCCCACCTCTCACCCCTTGTTGGAGACGATCAACGAGCCCGCTGACCTGCGTAAACTGCCGCGTGAGCAGCTCAAGACAGTCGCTGGCGAGCTGCGCGCTTACCTGCTGGACAGTGTTTCTAAAACGGGCGGTCACCTCGGCTCTAATCTTGGCACGGTGGAGCTCACTGTGGCATTGCATTACGTCTTCAACACCCCTGAAGATCGCTTGGTGTGGGATGTGGGTCATCAAACCTATCCGCACAAAATTTTGACCGGACGTCGTGAGCGCATGGCTAGCCTGCGTTTGCTGGGGGGGGTGTCGGGCTTTCCACAGCGCACAGAGAGCGAATTTGACGCATTCGGTACAGCGCATTCGAGCACCAGTATTTCGGCAGCTTTGGGCATGGCGCTGGCGGCCAAAATCAAAGGCGAACACCGTCATTCAGTGGCCATCATTGGTGATGGCGCGATGACGGCTGGCATGGCATTTGAGGCGCTGAACAATGCCGGCGTGGCCGATTGCAACTTGCTCGTCATCTTGAACGACAACGACATGAGCATCAGCCCGCCCGTGGGCGCGTTGAACCGCTATCTGGCGCAGTTGATGAGTGGCCAGTTTTACGCGGCGGCCAAAAATGCAGGTAAACAGGTGCTCAAAGTGGCACCGCCCTTGTTTGAGCTGGCAAAACGTTTGGAGGAGCACGCCAAAGGCATGGTCGTGCCGGCGACGCTGTTTGAAAAATTTGGTTTTAATTACATTGGCCCGATTGATGGTCACGATTTAGAGTCACTCATTCCGACGCTGGAAAATATCAAGCACCTCACGGGGCCGCAGTTTTTGCATGTGGTCACGAAAAAAGGCCAAGGCTACAAGCTGGCGGAGGCGGACCCTGTGGCCTACCATGGGCCTGGCAAGTTTGACCCTGGCATCGGTCTGCAAAAAGCCTCAACGCCTGCCAAAACCACGTTTACACACGTGTTTGGTCAATGGTTGTGCGACATGGCTGAGAAAGACAAACGCTTGGTCGGCATCACGCCCGCCATGCGCGAAGGCTCTGGCATGGTCGAATTTGAAAAGCGGTTTCCAGCGCGTTACTTTGATGTGGGTATTGCCGAGCAGCATGCGGTTACTTTTGCAGCGGGTTTAGCGTGCGAAGGACTCAAACCCGTTGTGGCGATTTATTCCACGTTTTTACAGCGTGCGTATGACCAGCTGATTCACGACGTGGCGTTGCAAAATCTACCTGTCGTGTTTGCTTTAGACCGAGCCGGTTTGGTCGGTGCGGATGGTGCGACACATGCCGGTGCCTACGACATTCCATTTCTACGCTGCATTCCCAACATGAGCATCGCGTGCCCTGCTGATGAAAACGAGTGTCGTCAACTGCTCACCACAGCGTATGAACAAAACCACCCCGTTGCCGTGCGCTATCCGCGCGGCGCGGGTGCGGGTGTGGCGGTTGACATGTCACTGAATGCCTTGCCTTTTGCCAAGGCAGAGATTCGCCGTACGGCTCAAAAAACCAGCCAGCGTGTTGCCATCTTGGCATTTGGCACGCTGTTGCAGCCGGCTTTGGCGGCGGCTGAAAAGCTGGATGCGACTGTGGTCAACATGCGTTGGGTCAAGCCATTGGATGTAGACATGTTGAAGCAAATCGCTTCCACACACGATGCGCTGGTCACGGTTGAAGAAGGTGCCATCATGGGTGGCGCTGGCAGTGCGGTGGGTGAAGCCCTGCAGACTTTGGGGCTATTAAAACCATTGCTTCAACTTGGCTTGCCTGATGTTTTCATTGAGCATGGTGACCACGCTCAGTTACTGGCAATGCAAGGTTTAGATGCGGCAGGGATTGAGGCTTCCGTTAGTGCATTTATTCAACGCAATTAGCCAGCGCTTTCGTTAAGAACTTTAAGCCGTTCAAGGGAAAACCCGCACCAAAAAGCGGGTAAGCCTTCATACAATCATGCTTGACTGCTAAAGTCTTTGTACGCCATCGTGCTCGTCATTGGGTGTTCAATTTTCTTAACCTAACTTTCTCGGAGTGAATCACATGGATCGTCGTTCCCTAATTAAAAACGCTGGCATCGCTGGCGTGTTGGCTGCTGGCGTTGCACCTGCAGTACATGCCCAAGCAGCAGTGCGCTGGCGCCTGTCATCAAGCTTTCCTAAACCGCTTGATACGATTTATGGCGCGGCTGAAGTGTTTGCAGCCAAAGTGAAAGCCATGTCTGGCGGCAAGTTTGAAATTTCAACCCATGCGGGTGGCGAGATCACACCACCGTTTGGTGTGGTTGATGCAGTGCAGCAAGGCTCTATTGAGATGGCGCACACAGCACCTTACTACTTTCATGGCAAAAACGAATGTTTTGCATTAGGTTGCGCTATTCCGTTTGGTTTGAACAGCCGCCAAATGACAGCTTGGGTGTACGAAGGCAATGGTTTGAAGCTCATGCGCGAGTTTTATGCCAAGTACGATATGACCAGTTTCCCCGGTGGTAACACAGGCGCGCAAATGGGTGGCTGGTACCGCAAAGAAATCAAATCCGTGGCTGATCTCAAGGGTCTGAAAATGCGTATTGGTGGATTTGCCGGTCGCGTGCTCGAACGCATGGGTAGCGTACCTCAAAATATTCCTGGAGGTGAAATTTACACCTCATTAGAGAAAGGCACGATCGACGCAGCAGAATGGATTGGCCCCTATGATGATCAAAAACTAGGTTTCAACAAGGTTGCTCCGTTTTATTACTATCCAGGTTGGTGGGAAGGTGGCCCACAGCTTGATTTCTTGATCAACCAAAAAGCCTTTAATGCCTTGTCTTCTGAGAATAAGGCGATAGTTGAGTCGGCTGCAGCATATGCCCATACGGACATGCAAGCCAAGTACGATGCTAAAAATCCTGCAGCGTTGAAACAGTTGGTTGGTGCTGGCACCAAATTACGTCCCTTCCCTAAAGATGTGATGAATTTGGCATTTAAAGAATCCATGGCTCTGTACAGCGAGTTAAGTGCTAAAAACGAAGACTGGAAGAAAATTTACACAGACTACAGTAAGTTCCGTGCAGATTCCAACTTGTGGTTTCGTTTCACAGAAGCATCGTTCGACAGTTTCATGCAACAACAAAAACTGTAAGCCACCTCAGACGTTAAAGGGCCCACATGCAGGGCTCTTTTTTTATCTGTCTTTTAGTTTGAGGCTGATTTGTTCAAATTGTTTTAAGACTTCTGTATCAGCGGCATAAAAAGATGTGAATTTACCGTTATGCGAACGAGCATACAAGCGTGGCGCAATCAGCCAATCAAAACCACGAAGCCGGATTAACTTTACGTAAGCCAATTCAGCCACGTGCATTTCTTTGTCCCATATCCAGCTTTGCTGTAAAAGGTTGTTAGTTACTGAAGTTTCACTGCGAAATACGTAAAACACGGTAATGCACATCAACACCAACGCAGCCAACAACCACAGGGCACTCGTAGTTACAGAGCTTCCAAATTTACCGTTGCTCCATAGCACATAGCCCCACCAAGCTATACCTTCCACCAAAACTAGAGCCAACACTCTAAATGAGACAGAAAAAGCCTTACCGCTTATTTTTTGTCCAGGAAAAAGGTCAAGTTGAAGTGGCGCAGGCCAGCCCTCAGAATTCATAGACACAGTATTTATTTTTTAAATAGATCATCAATTTTCTTTTGCTCATCATCAGCTGCTTTGTCGGCAGCTTTTTCAGCATCTTTAGATGACTCTTTGTTCATAAGATCAGCGGCTGGGTCTTTGATTTCTTTATTGTCGTCTGCTGGCATTTCGATTTGTACTTTATCAATATCCACCTTCACTTCTTTGTCCAAAAACATCGTCACAGATTGCGGCACAAAAATGACAACAAACACCAAGATCACCTGCATGATGACCCATGGAATCGCGCCCATGTAGATGTCGTTGGATTGGACGGGAACGGGGATGCGCTTGTCTTTGAACAAGGTGTCAGCAATGCCGCGCAAATAGAACAAAGCAAATCCAAACGGTGGATGCATGAAGCTGGTCTGCAAGTTCACGCAAAGCAGCACGCCAAACCAGACCAAATCGATGCCCAATTTGTCGGCTACCGGAGCCAGCATAGGCACAATGATGAAGGCGATTTCAAAGAAATCCAAGAAGAACGCCAAGAAAAAGACAAAAATGTTGACAACAATCAAAAAGCCAACTTGGCCACCTGGCAGGCCTGTGAGTAAATGCTCGACCCATTTGGCGCCGTCGACGCCCTGGAATACTTGGCTGAAAACACGCGACCCAATCAAAATAAACACCACCATGGCGGTTAAGCGCATGGTGCCGCTCATGGCCTCCCAGATCAAGGCAGGCGTCAATCGTTTGGACATCGCAGCTAAGATCATCGCACCGACCACGCCCATGGCGCCGGCTTCTGTTGGCGTGGCGATAGCGGTGTCCTGGAAAGGTAGGCCACCCATAGAACCGAGCACGGTGAAAATCAAAATCGCAGAAGGCACAATGCCACGCAGGCATTTTTTCCACAAGGCCCAACCGTCCAAGGTGCGCTCAGTGCGGGGAATGGCTGGCAAGTAATCAGGTTTGATACGTGTCAAAGCAAAGGTGTAGATCGCAAACATGGCGACTTGCAACAGCGAAGGACCCCAAGCGCCTTTGTACATGTCGCCCACAGGTTTGCCAAGCTGATCAGCCAAGACAACCAGTACCAAAGAGGGTGGAACGAGCTGCGTGATCGTGCCTGAAGCTGCGAGCACGCCTGTGGCGTAGCGCATGTTGTAGTTGTACTTCATCATCACTGGCAATGAAATCAGCGCCATGGCGATCACTTGACCCGCCACAGTGCCTGTAATCGCACCCAAGATAAAGCCCACAATGATGACGGAATAGCCGATACCACCGCGTTTAGGCCCGAAAAGCTGACCCATCGAATCGAGCATGTCTTCAGCCAAGCCGCATTTTTCTAAAATGGTGCCCATGAAGGTAAAGAAGGGGATGGCCAAGAGCAGTTCATTGTTCAAAATAGAGAACAGCGAAATAGGCAAATTGCCCATAAAGGCGGCAGGAAACCAACCCATTTGGATGGCATAAAACGCGCTGCCCAGACCCAGCGCCGCCAGCGAGAATGCAACCGGAAACCCGATCAGCATGATGACGATAAGACCCACAAACATGACGGGCGCGAAATTGACCATTTCCATATTATTTTCCTAAATCAGGTGTTTCAACAAGTTCAAACAAAGCGTGTGTGTGCTTGGTACTTATTGCAAAGGCTTTTCGTAATGGGTATCCATTTCATAGTGACCTGTGAGGTAGGCCACCCGTTTGATGATTTCAGACCAACCTTGCAGCCACATCAAGCCAAAACCAAGCGGCAAGGCCAAGACTGCCGGCCATCGGATCAAGCCGCCAGCGTTTTGAGACATTTCACCGGAAATGAAGGTGTTTAAAAAATACGGCCATGACAAGTAAGCCAGCATGCTGATGACGGGCAGTAAGAAGAAGAGCAAGCCAAACAAGTCAACATAAACAGGCTTGTTGCCTTTGAGCTTGCCATAAATCAAATCTACACGCACATGCTCGTTGAGCTTGAGCACGATGGGCGCACCGACCATGACCATGTAGGCAAACAAGTACCATTGAATCTCGCTGAAGGAATTGGAGCTCCAATTGAAGCCGTAGCGAACGAATGCATTGGCAGCAGAGATTAGCGCGGCAAACAACACTGTCCATGAGGCGATGATGCCAAATTTTTCACTGATCCAATCCACGCCTAGGGCGAGTTTAAGTAGTTTGTTCACAAAAAGTGCTCCAAGAGTTTAAATACTGGCGCATGCCAAAACAACGCTGCGAAAGCGTTTCGTCATAAATTGGCATGATGATAATCGTTTGCGCTCTCAATAGCGAAAAGTCATTCCACATCATGAATTTTTGAGGGTAAACACCGACGGCTATTGGCTTTCTATTAAACTTCAGCGATCAACTCAATCTCAACACAAGCGCCCATGGGGATTTGCGCCACGCCAAAAGCGCTGCGGGCATGCGCACCAACCGTTGAGCCAAAAATGTCACCGATCAGCTCAGAGCAACCATTCGTCACCAAATGCTGCTCGGTAAAGTCACCGGTTGAATTCACCAAGCTCATCACTTTGACAATGCGTTTGACTTGGTTCAAATCACCCACTGCTGCGTGCAAGGTGCCCAGTAAATCGATAGCAATGCTGCGCGCCGCTGCTTTGCCTTCTTCGGTGGTCAAGTTTTTGCCCAGTTGACCAACCCAGGCTTTGCCGTCTTTTTTCGCGATATGGCCGCTCAGAAAAATCAGGTTTCCCGTTTTAACAAAAGGCACGTAGGCGGCAGCTGGAATGGCAACTGGCGGCAGGGTGATACCCAAGGTTTGGAGTTTTGTGTAAATAGACATGGTGTGATCTTTTTGAATAAGGAAGTTGATAGATGGCGTTATTTTGACGAGCTTAAATTGACCATATTATTGTCCACGAAAAAGCCGCTGTGCTTGCGCAACAGCGGCTTTTTCATGGTGGACTACGTTTGCTTATAACGTTGATTTATGAAGCGTTTGGTGCTTCAAACGGTAGCTGCATATCCCGCAAATCACGCTTGGTTTCAACCAACACCAAGCTGGCAGCTTCAACCACCACGACTGGCGGACGCTCGCGTGGCACATGGATGGGCGCGCTAGCCAGCTCTGCAGCGATAGACGCTTGCGCGGCTGCAATTTTCGAAGCATCAGAACCCACCCATTGCAAACCTGATGTCGTTGCCACTTGTGCTAAATCTGACAGTGGCAATGCGTACGAGGTGACCACTGGCATGCTGGAGGCCGCAACTGCCGCTGCAACCACGGGTGCAGCAGGAGCTGGAACAGGCGCAACAACCACTGGCGCGGCAACTACAGGCGTTACCGCTAAAGGCATAACCGCTGCAATAGCTGCAACTGGAGCAGCGTCTCGGCGTATGTTGACAAACTCAGCTTGAGCTGGCGCAGAATCGGCACCGGTTTCATGGGTGGCTATTTCAGCGTTTTGCTCTGGAGCACGTTCGGCACGTTCAGGGCGATCACCATTGCGCTCGCGACGGTCACGACCATAGCGGTCGCGGCTGCGGCGTTCGTTGCGTTGGCCTTCTGGGGCGCCTTCTTGGGCAATGCCCTGGTTGTCATTTGGATTGACTGCCTGGGCATCAGCGCCTGCTTGATCTACAGCAACAGCTGCCACCATACCAGCTGCGGCAACACCGGCAACAGCTTCAGAGCCGTTACGATCACTGCGCTCGCGGCGCTCACCACGCTCTGGTCGTTCCGCGCGTTCAGGACGCTCGCCACGTTCAGCTCGCTCACCGCGTGGTGGGCGACCGCCTTGACGTGGTGCTTTGTTTAAGGCGTCAATATTGCCATCAGCCGGCGTATTGTCTGCCTGAGGCGCTATGTTATTCGTAGCGTTTTGCGTGCCTTCTGCATCTGCACGTACTTCATGACGCGGGTTGCGACCGTTAGCGCGTGGGCTGCGGCCTTCTGGTCGACCTTCAGCACGAGGCTCATTCCGTGGCTCGGTGCGAGCTTCGCCACGTGTATCAGCACGTGACTCGTCACGGCGCTCCGTAGTGCGCTCCGCACCACGTTCACCTGTACGTTCGCCACCGCGGCCACCGCGCGTGTTGCGACCACGGCCATCACGGCGCTCGCCTTGGCCTTCAGGGCGCTCAATACGTTCGCCGCGTGGGTTGCGTTGCTCACCGCGTTGGGCGTTGCCGCGACCATCGCTACGTTTTTCACTGTCAGCTGCTGCAGGCACAGGCGCAGCAACCACGGGTTTGCTCGCACCAAACAAGCCCCTAACCCAAGCAAAGAAGCCATTTTCAGCAGCTTTGACGGTTTTAGCGGCCACAGGCGCAGCCTTGGCCGCAACCGGAGCAGGGGCTGCAACCGGACGAGGCGCAGCGGCAGGCGCTGGCGCATCAGGCAACACGCCTTTGATGATAGGCACTTGCTTGTTGGTCGGCTCTTGCGAGCGACGGGTCACAGCCGTTGGGTCTTCGATTTCATCGGCCATTTTGTAGCTGGCTTCGATGTTTTCCAAACGTGGATCGTCGTGTTTCAGGCGTTCCAGGCGGTAGTTCGGTGTTTCCAGTGTCTTGTTCGGCACCATCAGCACGTTGATGCGTTGTTTGAGTTCGATTTTGGCGATCTCTTGGCGCTTTTCGTTCAGCAGGAACGAGGCCACATCCACCGGCACTTGGCACAATACAGAAGCGGTGCTGTCTTTCAGCGACTCTTCCTGGATAATCCGCAAAATCTGCAGCGCGCTGGACTCGGTATCGCGGATATGACCGGCACCGCCGCAGCGTGGGCAAGGGATGGACGCACCTTCAGACAGCGCAGGTTTCAGGCGCTGGCGGCTCATTTCCATCAAGCCGAATTTGCTGATCGTGCCGAATTGCACACGAGCGCGGTCTTGGCGCAGCGCGTCACGCAGGCGGTTTTCAACGTCGCGGCGATTCCGGCTTTCGTCCATGTCGATAAAGTCGATCACGACCAAACCACCCAAGTCACGCAAACGCATCTGGCGGGCGACTTCTTCGGCAGCTTCCAAGTTGGTACGGGTGGCGGTTTCTTCAATGTCGCCGCCGCGAATGGATCGCGCCGAGTTAACGTCCACCGACACCAAAGCTTCGGTATGGTCGATCACAATCGCGCCGCCGCTTGGCAACTGCACGGTGCGGGCGTAGGCAGATTCGATTTGGTGCTCGATCTGGAAGCGGCTGAACAGCGGCGCGTCGTCGCGGTAGCGTTTGACCTTGGCGGCGTGCTCGGGCATGACGTGGGCCATGAACTGCTGCGCCTGCTCGTACACGTCGTCGGTGTCGATCAAAATGTCGCCAATGTCTGAGTTGAAGTAATCGCGAATCGCGCGAATCACCAGGCTGGATTCTTGGTAGATCAAGAATGCGCCCTTGCCGCCCTTGGCTGCGCCGTCAATGGCGGTCCAGAGTTTTAGCAGGTAGTTCAAGTCCCACTGCAATTCAGGCGCGCTGCGGCCAATGCCGGCGGTGCGGGCAATGATGCTCATGCCATTCGGATATTCCAGCTGGTCCATGGCTTCTTTGAGGTCGGCACGGTCATCACCTTCAATGCGACGGCTGACGCCACCACCGCGTGGGTTGTTGGGCATCAACACGACGTAACGGCCGGCGAGCGACACAAACGTCGTCAACGCCGCGCCTTTGTTGCCGCGTTCTTCTTTTTCGACCTGAACTAAAAGTTGCTGGCCTTCTTTGATGGCGTCTTGAATGCGTGCTTGGCTGGGGCTGACGCCCGCTGCAAAGTACATTTTTGAGATTTCTTTGAACGGCAAAAAACCGTGGCGGTCTTCGCCGTAATCCACAAAACAGGCTTCCAGCGACGGCTCAACACGCGTCACGATGGCCTGGTAGATGTTGCCTTTGCGCTGTTCGCGCCCTTCAATTTCGATTTCGTAATCGAGGAGTTTTTGTCCATCGACAATGGCCAAACGACGTTCTTCAGTCTGTGTGGCGTTGATAAGCATCCGTTTCATCGGTATTCTTCTTTCTATTTTCATCACATGCCCAATACGAGCAAACGACGCCAAAACAGACGAATCAAGACACGAGGAATTGCCGGAGAGCTTGCACAACACTGTTTGATAACGAATTTATAGTTATCTTCAGCGATGCGCGAGCGTAGGCGCTTGACACCAGCATATGTGCAGGGCGGTTCAGTCTTTTATCTGATCAACTTGAATCGCGGTGCTAAACTGATCTCAACAATAATATTTGTGAGCTTTTAATCATGTCAAAAGCTCACAAACTTTGGGTATTCCGTATGTTTGTCTCAAAGCGTCGGCTTCAACTAAGCTTGGGGCAGACCACAGTGAGCGTTGGCTCGTCATGTTTGTGTGCGAAAAGGTTAGCTGGCATCGACCAAACCAGCGGGGCGCAAAAAGCAGATGTGGACTAAACTCCAGACAAATCAATTACTTATAGCGCGACGCTAGTAAAACACATTATAGAGGCAGGATTGGACAAAGCACCAGAAAAACATAGTTTGCAACCGCAAATTGCAAATAACCCGTTCAAGTCAAAACCGAAGGCCGAATTTGTCACCGTTGACGAAAACTCGGACGGACAACGGCTGGACAATTTCTTGATCCGCCAGCTCAAAGGCGTGCCCAAAACCCACGTCTACCGCATCATTCGCAGCGGCGAAGTGCGCGTCAACAAAGGCAGAGCTTCGGCCGATACCCGCATCAGCGAGGGCGACAGCATCCGCCTGCCGCCCGTGCGCGTGTCTGAGCGCATGGCTGAGAAAACCGAGGCGATGGCGAGTGAAATAGCGAAGTTAGCGCTAACTAACTCATTAAGTCATGCTGTTGATGGCCGAACAATCAGCAAAACCTCCATCTTGAAGGATTTTCCGATTCTGCTGGAAGACGAGCACCTTTTGGCCATCTCCAAACCCGCTGGCGTGGCCGTGCATGGCGGCTCGGGCATCAGCTTTGGGGTGATTGAGCAGCTGCGCATGGCTAGACCGCAAGCGAAATTCCTCGAATTGGTGCATCGGCTAGACCGCGAAACCAGCGGCATTTTGCTGGTCGCCAAAAAGCGCAGCGCGTTGACGAACCTGCAAAACCAGTTCCGCGAGCGCGAAACCGGCAAAACCTACCTGGCTCTGGTGGTGGGTGCGTGGCCGGCTAATAAGAAGGTGTTGGACAAGCCGCTGCACAAATATTTGCTGCCCACAAAAGACGGAAGCGAGGGTGAGCGCCGCGTCAAAGTCACCACCAAAGACGACCCCGAGGGCATGAAATCCGTCACTTTGGTCAAAATTCGGCAAGCCTTCGCCGGCTTCACGCTCTTGGAAGTCACCATCAAAACCGGTCGCACCCATCAAATCCGCGTCCACCTCGCCAGCGAAGGTCACCCGATAGTGGGTGACGACAAATATGGTGATTTTGAGCTGAACAAAGCCCTGCAAAAGCCATCCAAATTGCAGCCCACCGCTTTAAAACGCATGTTTTTGCACGCTTGGCGCTTGCAGTTGACGCATCCCTCGACCGCCGAACGCGTCGTATTGCAGAACGAATTGCCCGCTGAACTGCAGAGCTTTGTTGATTCCCTGAAATGAAACCACCCATGACCACTAGACAATCCGACCGTCAATTTGACCTGATCGCCTTCGACTGGGACGGCACCCTGTTCGACTCCACCGCCATCATCACCCGCAGCATCCAAGCGGCGGTGGTCGATGTGGGCGGCGCAAAACCGTCTGACCAAGACGCCTCCTACGTCATCGGCATGGGATTGATGCAAGCCTTGGCGCACGCCGCGCCCGACGTACCAGCCAGCAAATACGCAGAGTTGGGCGAGCGGTATCGGCACCATTACGGTCAAAATGCGCACGGCATCAACCTGTTTGAGGGGGTTTTGGAACTGCTGGCGGCGTTGAGGCAACGCGATCACTTCATCACCGTGGCCACCGGCAAAAGCCGTCGTGGTTTAGACGACGCACTGCAAGCCGTTGAGTTAAAAGGACTTTTCCACGCCTCCCGCACCGCTGACCAAACCGCCGGCAAGCCAGACCCGCGGATGTTGCATGAGTTGATGGAAGAGCTCAACGTCCCCCCCGAGCGCACCTTGATGATTGGCGACACCACCCACGACCTCCTCATGGCGCAAAACGCCGGTTGCGCGAGCGTCGGCGTCAGCTACGGCGCTCACGAACCATCCAGCTTCACCGCCTTCAACCCGCTCTACATCGCGCATTCGGTGGCTGAGTTGGACGCGTGGATGGCGAAATTTGCTTGAAAATGATAGAAATGCACTAAAATAGCATAAAATATGGCTGTAGCCGGCGTATTTATTGCCTAAGCTGCTATTTAATTCATAGTAATATTTCAAAAAAATGACAGAATCCACAATCCACTTCACCACACCATCTGAGCCCTCAGAGCAATTACCCCTCTGCAATTCAGCCGATTTGCACGAAGGCGGTTTGGCTGTGCCGTTTGATGTGGTTTATGCGGGGCAGACGTGTCGGGCGTTTGCGATTCGGTTTGAGGGGCAGGTGCAGGCTTATTTGAACCGCTGCAGCCACGTGGCGATGGAGCTGGATTTGCAGGAAAACAAGGTATTTGACCGGGACGGCCAGTGGCTGGTTTGCTCGTCCCACGGGGCGGAATTTAGCCCGGAAACGGGGGGCTGCGTGGGTGGGCCGTGTCAAGGCGGTTTGGTCAAAATTGCCTTGTCGGAAGAACGCGGCGTGGTGCAATGGCATACTGCGTATAACTTGAAGCCAATTGATTTTTGAAGCGACATTTTGATAAAGTCTGAAACGGCGACTTCCCGCTTGCATTTCGACGAATTTGCCCCAATTGAGCACTTATGAATGACAATCTTAACGACATGAACGATCCACAAATCCCAGCTGCTGAGCCCGAAAAAGCCACCCCAGCCACGCAAGCAGTGAATTGGGAGCGCTCCGCTATAGAAAAGCTGGCGACCAATTACATACAAGAGCAAAAAACCGCCCGCCGTTGGCGCACGTTTGTACGGCTGGCTTGGTTGACGGTTTTTGCACTGGTGGCTTGGAGCATTCTTGACCGCAGCAACCCGTCTAAAGATTTCAGCGTGGAACACACGGCCGTCATCGAAATCAAAGGTGAAATATCTTCGGGTGGCGAGACCAGTGCGGACCAAATCGTCACCTCGCTGCGCAGCGCTTTTGAAGACAAAGGCGCCAAAGCCGTGGTCTTGCTCATCAATTCCCCAGGTGGCAGCCCGGTGCAGGCGGGCATGATCAACGACGAAATCTACCGTCTCAAAGCGCTGCACAAAAAACCGATTTACGCGGTGGTGGAAGAAACCTGTGCCTCAGCCGCGTACTACATCGCCGTGGCTGCGGACCAAATTTATGTGGACAAAGCCAGCATCGTGGGCAGCATTGGCGTGCTGATGGACGGCTTTGGCTTTACCGGTTTGATGGACAAACTGGGTATCGAGCGCCGCTTGATGACCGCTGGTGAAAACAAAGGTTTTATGGATCCGTTCAGCCCGCAAACCGAGAAACACCGCGTTTTCACGCAAGGCATGCTGAACCAAATCCACCAGCAGTTCATCGCCGTGGTCAAAAAAGGCCGTGGCGATCGCCTCAAAGAAACGCCAGACACCTTCACCGGCCTGTTCTGGAGTGGCCAGCAAGCGGTTGAGCTGGGCTTGGTCGATAAAATTGGCACCCTAGATTTTGTCGCCCGTGACGTCGTCAAAGCGCCAGATTTGGTCGATTACACCAAGCGCGACAACGTGGCTGAGAGGTTGGCCAAGCGTTTTGGCGCGGCGATTGGCGAAGGTGCTGTGAAAGCCTTGAAAACCATGCCAGCGGTGCATTAAAACAACTTCGGTTGCGAAGATTCTGTCAAACCCGTCTTCACGGTCGGGTAGCGCAGCTGCAATTTCAGCTCCCGTTTCATCCGCCCGTTATCCATCTGCCGCGATTCGCTCATGAAACTCAACAACATCAACGGCAGCTGGTCATGCGCTGTGCTTCTGGGCACACGGGGCGGGCGGGGCAGGTTGTAGAGGTCGGCGGCGAAGTCGAAATAATCGCCCATTTTTAGGCGGCTGTCGTCGTTCACGTTGTAAACACGCTGCGGTTTGCCGCGCCACAGAGCGGCTAAGCAGGCACGAGCCAGGTCATCGGCGTGGATATGGTTGGTGTAAACGTCGTCTTTGGCTGCCAGCACGGGCGTGCCTTTGAGCAAGCGCTCTTTTGGCGTGCCGCCCACGCGATTCGGGGCGTAAATGCCGGGGATGCGCAGGATGGCGGTGCGGATGAAGTTGTGGTTGATGCTGCTGCGGCCTAAAAAACGCACCGTTTGCTCGGCATTGACACGGCGCGTGGCGCGTGGGGTTCGGGCTGCCGTGGGCAAGGTTTCCTGGGCTTTGCCACCTGCTAAATCGCCATAGACGCCGCTGGTAGAGCCATAAATGAAGGCGCTGGGCGCAGTGCGCTGCCGCAAGGTGCGCGTCAAGGCCAGCGTGCGTGAATCGCTCCAGCCTTCAGACGGCGGCGGGGCCAAATGCAGGACGTGAGTAGCTAGACCCGCTAAGCGCTGCAAGCTCGCCGCATCGTCCAAATTGCCCAACAAAGGCACGATGCCTTGGGCACGAAATGCGGGAATGCGGTCTGCAGAGGAAGTGAGCGCTAACACACGCAAGGGCTGTGCTTGGCTAGATTTGTTGGCGCTGATATTAGTATTCAGAATGCTGGCGACACGCTGCCCCACATCGCCGCAACCCACAATCAACAGCCGTGGTTTGCGAAACCGCGCAGGCAGCGCACCCAAGCCAGCGCTCCAAAACGTCATGGCAGGTCTTCTGGGCAGTCTGTGCGAGGGGTTTGAAATTACAGGCAAAATGGGCGCTCTTTAGAAAAAATCGTGAATTCAGACCCCCCAAGGATACCCACATGTCAGCCGCTTTGTCTTTTAATGTCTCCGTTTTACCCAGTAACCGCAGTTTTACCGTCGCCCCCGATGAGCCGATTTTGACCGCTGGCATCCGCCAAGGCGTTGCGCTGCCCTATGGTTGCAAAGATGGCGCCTGTGGTTCGTGCAAATGCAAGATGCTGGCAGGCCAAGTCATTCACAACAAGCACCAAAGCAAGGCCTTGAGCCCAGAAGAAGAAGCCAAAGGCTATATTTTGACCTGCTGTGCCCAGCCGCAAAGCGACATTGTGCTGGAGTCGCGGCAAGTCACCACGGTAGACGCATTCCCCATCAAACGCATGCCGTCGCGCGTTATTTCAATGGAGAAAAAGTCGCACGATGTGCTGGTCATCCAATTCCAGCTACCCGCCAGTGACACCTTGCAGTACAAAGCCGGCCAATACATCGAATTCATCTTGCGCGATGGGGCGCGTCGCAGCTACTCCATGGCCACCGCGCCGCACATCGCCAGTGATGGCAAAACGCTGGAGCTGCACATTCGCCACATGCCAGGCGGCAAGTTCACCGACCACGTGTTTGGGGCGATGAAAGAAAAAGAAATCCAGCGCATCGAAGGCCCGTTTGGCAGTTTCTACCTGCGCGAAGATTCGGACAAACCGATGATTTTGCTGGCCTCCGGCACGGGTTTTGCGCCTATCAAAGCCATCATCCAGCACCTGCAGCATCAAGGCAACACCCGGCCTGTGGCTGTGTACTGGGGCGGGCGCAGACCGGCGGACCTGTACATGCACGATTGGGTGCTGGCGCACGTGGCGGCGACGCCGAACTTGAGCTTCGTGCCCGTCGTGTCCAACGCCTTGCCGGAAGATGCTTGGTCGGGTCGTACCGGTTTTGTGCACCACGCCGTGATGGCGGATTTTCCAGATTTGAGCGCGCACCAAGTCTATGCCTGTGGCGCGCCTATCGTGGTGGATTCGGCGCAGGCAGATTTAGTGAAAATTTGCAAATTACCTGAAGACGAGTTTTACGCCGATTCGTTCATCACCGAAGCGGATAAAGCCAGGGCTTGAGTGTCTAATCTTTAGAAATCACTTCCTTGACGGCGACCAACTGGCGGCGCGACACGGTCAGTACCTCGTCAATCCCAGAAAGCCGCACCGCCCAGCATTCGCCTTCATCCGGATCTAGGTGCTTTTCCAGCGCGCGTATGGCGTGGGTGGCGACCAAGGCGTTGCGATGAACGCGTAGAAAGTTATTGGGATAGCGTGTTTCTAACTCGCTCAAACTGCCTTCCAAAATATGTGTTTTCAAAGCGGTGCGAACGCTGATGTATTTCAGCTCGGCTTTGAAATAAAGCACCTCGTTCAAGGGCAAACGTTCGGTGACGCCACGGTCTTGAATAATCAGTGTTTCAATGGCCTTTTCAGAGTAATTTTCTTGCTCTAGCCGGCGTATTGATTTCCTAAAGTGCTCTATTTTTTGTAGCGAATTTTGCAGCCGTTCGAGTCGTACGGGTTTGGTCAAATAATCGGTTGCCGTCAACTCAAAGGCTTCAACGGCGTGCTCGGTATGCGCGGTGATGAAGACGATGGCGGGCGGGTTGGTTTGAAAGTAGGGCAGCTTTTTTAAGCTGCGCGCCAGCGCCAAACCGTCGCCGCCGGGCATGTGAATGTCCAGCAAAATGGCGTCAAATTGCACCTGTTCAAGCTGGGCAAGTGCTTCCAAAGCGTTTTGGGCTTCGCCGCCCACCGTCGCCATCGGTTGTGTGCAATCACCCAGCAGCGTGCGCAGCCTGTTGCGCGCCAGCTGTTCGTCGTCCACAATCAAAACGTTTAAAACATGCGCAGCGCTCATAGGGGAAGCTCCATGCGCACAACATAATTGCCGTCTTTAACACCGGCTTGAAACGAGCTTTCAATGTCGTGCAGCAAACTCAAACGACCGCGAACGTTGTTGAGTGCCATGCCTTGGCCCGCGGACGCCGTTAGCGCTTTGTCCGGTAATGAATTGGAGATGAGCACCACCACTTTGCGATTTTCGCGCTTGGTTGAAATAACAATGTTGCCCCCTTGCGCACTGGGCTCTACACCGTGGTGAACTGCATTTTCAACCAAAGGTTGCAGCAGCAAGGGCGGTAATTTGGCAAGGTTGGCGGCAGGGTCAAGCTGCCACTGCACCTGCAGGCGGTCGCCAAAACGCACCTGCTCAATCGACAAGTAGTTTTTCGCCAGCTCAATTTCTTGCGCCAAGGTGACAGATTCACCATGTTCCGCCAAGGCCGCCCTGAACAAATCGCTCAAATCTTCTAGCAAAGCCTCAGCCCGCGCTGGCTCTTGGCGCACCAGGGCGATGGCGCTGTTGAGTGTATTGAACAAAAAATGCGGGCGAATGCGCGATTGCAGCTCGGCTAACTTGGCCGCCGTGGCCGCAGGCGTGCGCCCTTTGGCGCGCCATTCCAGCGCTGCCACCAAAGCCGCAGCAAACAAGGCGCCAGCAAAGCCACTGGCCAGCCACGGTGCTGATGTCGTGGAAATCGCCGCTGCCAATAACAACATCAACACCGCGTAAATGCCTGCGCCAGCGCCCAAACCTATACCCGCCGCGTATTGACCTGTGCGTGGCAGACGCTGCAATTGGTGTTTCAGGCTGCAGGTGACGATCAACCACAGCAAGGTGCCCGGCAAAGCGCCGCCTGTGACCAGGGCTAATTTGGTGCCCCAGCCCATGACGCTGCTCTCAAAAAACATCACCACCACGGCCAAAACCACCTGAACCACCAAAACCGTGCGCAGCACCACGCCGACCTGACAGGCGTCAAATATCAAAGCGGATGCTGGTGTTTGTCGGTTTGCGCGGGGTGGCATCTACAAATATCAGTGAAAAACGGGGTAATAAACGGGGCAATACAGCCCGATAATAGAGTAAATCTTTCATTTTTACGTTTTTTGAGCCTATTCAACGATGTCCACCAACCAACTCGACAAAAAATCCCAAGCCTGGTCTGCCCTGTTTTCTGAGCCCATGAGCGACTTGGTCAAACGCTACACCTCCAGCGTGTTTTTTGACAAACGCCTGTGGCAGGCGGACATTGCCGGCTCGTTGGCGCATGCGGAAATGCTGGCGGCGCAAAAGATCATTTCTGATGTCGACCACGCGTCGATTCAACAAGGACTGGGTCAAATCAGCGCAGAAATCGAATCAGGCGCTTTCGAGTGGAAATTGGATCTGGAAGACGTGCACCTCAACATTGAAGCCCGTTTGACCACGCTGGTGGGCGACGCTGGCAAACGTCTGCACACCGGCCGCAGCCGCAACGACCAAGTCGCCACCGACGTGCGCCTGTGGCTGCGTGGTGAAATTGACCTGATTGGTGATCTGCTCACCGAGCTGCAAAAAGCGTTACTGGGCATCGCCGAAAAAAACGTCGATGTCATCCTGCCCGGTTTCACCCATCTGCAGGTCGCCCAGCCTGTCAGCTTTGGCCACCACATGCTGGCATACGTTGAAATGTTCAGCCGCGATGCCGAGCGTATGTTGGACGTGCGCCGTCGCGTCAACCACCTGCCATTGGGCGCAGCCGCTTTAGCGGGAACGAGCTACCCGCTAGACCGAGAACGTGTTGCTAAAACGCTGGGGATGGTTGACGACAAAGGCCAACCACAAGTCTGCCAAAACAGCCTAGACGCCGTCAGCGACCGCGACTTTGCGATTGAATTCACCGCCGCCGCCAGTCTGGCGATGGTGCACATCAGCCGCTTGAGTGAAGAATTGATCTTGTGGATGAGCCAGAGCTTTGGCTTTATCCAAATTGGCGATGCCTACACCACCGGTTCGTCCATCATGCCGCAAAAGAAAAACCCGGATGTACCTGAGCTGGCGCGTGGCAAAACCGGTCGCGTTGTCGGTCATTTGATGGGTTTGATCACGCTGATGAAAGGCCAACCGCTGGCTTATAACAAAGACAACCAAGAAGACAAAGAACCGCTGTTTGACACGGTGGACACCCTCAAAGACACGCTGCGTATTTTTGCTGAAATGATGGGCTCCATCACCCTCAAACCCGAAGCCATGGAGCGCGCCGCCTTGAAAGGCTACGCCACCGCAACCGATCTGGCCGATTACATGGTCAAAAAAGGCCTGCCTTTCCGCGACGCCCACGAAGCCGTCGCCCACGCCGTCAAAGCCGCCATCTCGCACCAGGTCGATTTGTCGGAACTGCCTTTGAACGTGCTGCAACAGTTCAACCCGAAAATCGAAAAAGACGTGTACGACGTACTCTCCCTGCGCGGCTCGCTGAATGCCCGCAACACCTTGGGCGGCACGGCGCCAGCGCAGGTGCGGCTGCAGATTGCGCGGCATGTGGCGCGGTTAAAAGCTTAAAATTTTTGGAGCATCCCATGACCGTCATCACCACCATCGAAGACCTGCGCGTATTGGCCAAAAAGCGCGTTCCCCGCATGTTTTACGACTATGCCGATTCCGGCTCGTGGACCGAAAGCACCTACCGCGCCAATTCGGACGATTTCCAGACCATCAAGCTGCGCCAGCGCGTGGCGGTGAACATGGAAAATCGTACGACGGCCACCAAAATGGTTGGCGTGGACACCAAAATGCCCGTCGCCATCGCACCCGTCGGCTTGACCGGCATGCAGCACGCCGACGGTGAAATTCTGGCGGCCAAGGCGGCGGAAAAGTTCGGCATCCCCTTCATTTTGTCCACCATGAGCATCTGCTCCATCGAAGACATCGCCGCCAACACCACCGCGCCCTTCATGTTCCAGCTCTACATGATGCGCGACCGCGACGCCATGGCCCGCATGATAGACCGTTGCAAAGTCGCCAAATGCAGCGCTTTGGTGCTGACGCTGGATCTGCAGGTCATCGGCCAGCGTCACAAAGACCTGAAAAACGGCCTCACCGCGCCGCCTAGGCCAACGATTGCCAACATCATCAATCTGTCCACCAAACTGGGCTGGTGTTTCGGCATGCTGGGCACCAAACGCCGCAGCTTTGGCAACCTGGTCGGCCACGTCAAAGGCGTGAGCGACATGAACTCCCTCGCCGCTTGGACCAACGAACAGTTTGACCCGCGCCTGTCGTGGGAAGACGTCAAATGGGTCAAAGCCCAATGGGGTGGCAAGCTGATTTTGAAGGGCATTCAGGACGTGGAAGACGCCAAACTGGCGGTGCAAAGCGGGGCGGACGCGATTGTGGTCAGCAACCACGGCGGCCGTCAGCTAGACGGCGCGGAATCCAGCATCAAAGCGCTACCACCCATCGTTGCGGCAGTGGGCGACCAGATCGAAGTCTGGATGGACGGCGGCATCCGCTCTGGGCAAGATGTGCTCAAAGCCTGGGCGCTGGGTGCCAAAGGCGTCCTCATCGGCCGCGCCATGGTGTACGGGCTGGGGGCGATGGGCGAGGCAGGCGTGACCAAAGCGCTGCAGATCATCCATAAAGAGCTGGACATCACGATGGCGTTTTGTGGGCATACCAATATCCAGAATGTGGATAAGGGGATTTTGCTGCCTGGGACGTATTGAAGGGCTATTTTAGGGGTGTTTTTGGCCTCTGGCCGGCGTATTTATTGCCTGAGTAGCTATATTATTTATAGCGTTTTGTAGCTGCATAAGCTGGTTCATTTCCCCCACTCTCATCCCCCGCCTTCTCTCGCCCCGCCGGGCGAAAGAAGGAGCCTTCATTTGATGGCAGGCGGTCGAGTGAAGCTTCTACCAGCAGAGGCAAATAAATGGGGGTCAGATTCCAATTCAGGACAATTCGCCATTCGGCGGATAATAACACCACATCGAAATTGGACTCTGACCCCTATTTATGTTTTTCGATGTTTTGTCCGTCATGTCGTGTTAATCTAGCTACATGACTTCCTGTTTAAACCATCCATTTGGACCGCAACTTTCTGAGTTCTATTCTGAAAAAGAGAAGGCTTATACCCTTTGGTTACAGGCTCAAATTGATAAACGCCTAATCGATAATAAGCAAACAATCCCACATGATCAAGTAATGGCTCGCATGGATGCATTTTTAGGCAAACTGACAAAAACCTCCGTTTTGTAACTTGCGGGGCTTCTAACTTGTCTTTTCGTAAACAAATTAAAAAATGAAACCACAATACATCGTACTTTTAGCAGCAAGCTTGCTCCTCTGCATTAATGCTAATTCGCAGGAATCACAAGCTGTGAATAGATGTGTTATCAGTGGGAATACGGTTTATCAAGCTGAAAACTGCCCTAATTCATCTTCGCAAAATTCAAATACAAAAACCAATAAAAATCGAGCAACGCAACAAGAGAGCAAAGCTGTCGCAGATGTACGAAGGGCGGAACAGGCGCGCCAACGAGATGAGATTCAGAAAGGCTTTAGTGATTCCAGTTTAAAGCCCGCAATAGCTACAGGATCACCTTTGACCGTTCCATCGGATTCAAAAGCAGAGTTCTTTGTCCTACATAAAGGGGGTAGTGGCACACAACGAACCATTCTCACAAAGAGAGTTGGTCCAAGTGGTGTCAGTTATTCGGAGCGGCTTTTCAACTGTGCAAACAACACGGGGAAGTACCTCGGCACTGGCAATAGCCTCACTGAAATGGCTGCGTCCAAAGCTGATCCAAACATGGGGCCAATTGTTAATGGGTCTATCGCGTATTACATTGGCCTAGAGGCTTGCAAGTAATAATGCATAGAGTATGCAGAGCTATTTTAAATTAAATTCAAAAAATTTATGTTGTTTTGCATTTTGTAAGCATATTTACTGCCTAAAGTGCTATTTTATGTATAGCGCTTTGAGGGCTTACACATTCAATCTGGATGTTCAACAAACCGCAAGTATTGCGGCCAACTTTACTAAAGGTTGTAAAGCATGAATCTAGAACGTTCGAAGCAATTAACCATGCTTAAGGCATTGGCTGAAGTCTATCCTCGTTATACGATAGACATAGTCGAAGTGGAAGCATCGGAAGATGATCTGGCTAATCTTTGGTATCTCAAGGAGCAAGGCTTGATCGAGGGCGCTCTCGACATGTCGACAACAGGTGCATATATATTTGAGGGCGCTAAGATCACGGCCAAGGGTCTTGACTTTCTTGCTGATGATGGTGGAATTAGTGCAATATTGGGTACTGTCACGGTTCGCTTACATGCAGATTCGATAAAGGAACTTTTACTGACGAAAGTAGAGTCCTCCAGCGCTTCCACAGAGAAAAAAACCTGGCTCAAGAAACAGATTGAGACGGCCTCTGGCGAAACTATCATGAAGATTGTTGGCTCACTTATAGATCAAGGTGTCAAATACGGGCCAGATTTTTTGCAATGGGCTGAAAAATCTTTTCAAACTATAAAAACTCTTTAGATCTATATAATTTTTGCATCTATCCGGCGTATTCATTGCCTAAACAGCTATTAAATTAAGGCTATGTCACTCTTAATTAGTGGTATAAATAAAGCCATGTAAATCAAGTACATAGGAGCTGTGATGAAGACAGAAGACTT
>JAYUCJ010000033.1:0-13834 GCA_043740415.1 Polaromonas sp.
AGGTTGCCGCTCAAGGAGTCGTTGATTTCTGTTCTGGTCGGGCAGGTATTGGTTTGCACCAAGCCAGTCAAACTCATCACAATGCCCGGGGTGCAGAAGCCGCATTGCGAGCCAAAACAGGTCACCATGGCTTCTTGCACGGGGTGCAGCGTGCCGTCGGTGCGTTTCAAGCTTTCCACGGTTTTGACGGATTTACCGTCCAGCGAGGGCAGCAATTGCATGCAGCTGTTGGTCGGCACATAGTCCACGCCAGTGCCTGCGGCGTTCAACTCACCCACCAAAACGACGCAAGCGCCACAATCACCCTCGGCGCAGCCCTCTTTGGTGCCGGTGCGGTGCAATTGCTCGCGCAGGTAATCCAGCACCGTGGTGGTGCGGCGCGCGCCCTGCGCTTCGACGATTTTGCCGTCCAGCACGAAGCGGACGGAGTTGGTGACTTGACTCATGGAAACCTTTAAAAGTATCAAAAATGGCTGTCTCTCATTTTAGCCAAACTAGCCTAAACATGCTGGTTTAGGCTGGCTTAATCCTCAGGAGAGACGACTTAAGGTTTTGCCCAGCCCGCAATCACTTGGCGCTCTTCAGGGGTGAGGCCAGTGGCGTTGTTCATAGGCATTTGCTGGGTCACCACCACCTGCTGGTAGACCATGGCCTTGTTTTTCTGTATGTTTTCAACTGAATCTAGGCGCACATTTTTCATCTGAACCTGCGCGCCGTGGCACATGACACAACGCTGTTCGATAATTTTTGTAACCGCAGCTGGCACGGCATCTGCAGCGGTAGTGGCCGTGGCAGCTGGTGCCATTGGCGCAATAGCCGTCGATGAACGCGGTCCTAACCAAATGATGACTCCCACAATGACGGCAAGGCCAACAGCAGCATACGGCAACGGGTTGCCACTACGCCCATGCTTGTAGCCATGGCGCATCACAAAATACTGGCGAATGGCAGCGCCTGCAAACATCATCAGCACCAGAATCACCCAATTTTGCGGGTGCGTGTAGGTGAAGCTGTAGTGGTTGCTCAACATGGCAAAAATCACCGGCAGCGTGAAATAGGTGTTGTGCACGCTACGCTGCTTACCGCGCTTGCCATGGATGGCCATGGCTTTGGCGTCGTAAGGTTTGTCACTGGTCATGGCGGCGACGACTTTGCGCTGGCCGGGGATGATCCAGAAAAAGACGTTGGCACTCATGGCGGTGGCGACCATCGCGCCGACCAGTAAAAATGCCGCGCGCCCGGCAAACCAATGACAGGCCAACCATGAGGCAAATGTGATCACGACCAACATGAGCACGCCGACGATCAATTCACCGTTTTTGCGGAAGCCAAACAGCTGACAAACCGCGTCGTAAATCATCCAGAACACCATCAAAAATGCCAGGGCGACGCTGATGGCTGCGCCGGGAGACCAGTCCATCAGCGATTTGTCGATCAAATAGGTCGAAGCGTTGTACAGATAAAGCACCGTGAACAGCGCAAAACCGGACAACCACGTGCTGTAGCTTTCCCAATAAAACCAATGCAGCTTGCTGTGGATGATTTTGGGCGCAATCATGTACTTTTGCGGGTTGTAAAAACCGCCACCATGGACGGCCCACATCGCGCCATCGACCCCTTTTTCCAACAAATCGGGCGATGTTGGGCGCAGCAGGTTGTTGTCCAAAAATACAAAGTAAAAAGATGACCCGACCCACGCAATCGCGGTGATCACGTGCACCCAGCGCAAGAGCAGATTGGCCCACTCTAATAAATAGACTTCCATCATTTTTTAATTTAAAAAGGACTAAGAGCCACGATAGGTTGAGTAGCTCCAAGGGCTGACCAACAGGGGCACATGGTAGTGCTGATCGACATGGGCAATGCCAAAGTCAATGTTCACCAAATTTAAAAAATTGGGTTCAGGTAAGGCAACACCATGCAGCTTGAAATAAGCCGCAACGTCAAATACCAAGCGGTACGTACCCATTTTTAAGCTATGGTGATCAAGCAAGAGCCCATCTGGGTTGCGACCATCCGCATTCAAGGTCAAGGCTTTGATCAAACGATCCTGGGTTGCATTTGCCGTCGTCTGGTACAACTTCACGCCCATGCCTGCGGCTGGGCAACCGTGCATGGTGTCGAGTACGTGTGTGGAAAGTCCCATTTATTTTCCTAAACAATTAAAAACTGTATACAATTTTGCCATGACTTCTGCCAAATTGCTAATCTTTCCACTAGCGAATCCGCCAAATGGCTCTAGCGACAAAGGTGTTTCAAGTACGGACCACATTGTTCAAGCTTTAACCAAAGCCATTATTGAGCATAGACTGCTGCCTGGTGAAAAACTAAAAGAGCAGCATATTGCAGACCAATTTGGTGTCTCACGCACATTGGTGCGCCAGGCGTTGTACCAGTTGTCGCAAAAACATCTGATTCGGATCGAACAAGCACGTGGCGCGTTTGTGGCTGCCCCCTCCATCAAAGAGGCGCGCGAGGTATTTGCCGTACGCATCATTTTAGAATCCGCCATGCTGGAGCTGCTGATCGCAGGCATCACCCCACCAAAAATCAAAGCCTTGCGCGCCCACCTCAAGCTCGAAGCGGCCGCTGTGAAAGGCACAGATGCCGCCAACCGTAACGAATTGCTGGGTGATTTTCATGTCCTGATGGCTGAACTCATAGAAAACGAAGTTTTGGCGCAATCGCTGCAAGATTTGATTTCGCGCTGCTCGCTGATCACGCTGTTGTACCAATCTGACCACGCGGCAGGGCATTCGCATGACGAGCATATTGACATTCTTGAAGCCATTGTTGACAAAGATGTTGCCCTTGCCAAACAACTCATGCAAGAACATTTGCAAAGTGTGCTGGCGGGATTGGCGCTTCAACATTAAGGCCTGAATGACCATGACCTACGACAGCACACAACCCTATCCCCGTGATTTGATCGGCTATGGACGCGAAGTACCGCATGCTGCTTGGCCGAACCAAGCGCGCATAGCCTTGCAGTTTGTTCTGAATTACGAAGAAGGTGGCGAGAACTCGGTACTGCATGGTGATACAGCATCTGAGCAATTTTTATCCGAAATGTTCAATGCCAGCGCCTTCCCAGCACGTCATCAAAGCATGGAAAGCATTTATGAATACGGCTCGCGGGCGGGAGTCTGGCGTTTGCTGCGCGAATTTGAAACCCGCAAGTTGCCGCTGACTGTGTTTGGCGTCAGTATGGCGTTACAGCGTCACCCAGAGTTGACCGCGGCCTTCAAAGCACTGGGGCATGAGATCGCCTGCCACGGCTGGCGCTGGATCAGTTATCAAAACGTCGATGAAGCCATTGAACGCGAGCACATGCGCGTGGGTATGGACATCATCAGCCAGCTAACGGGAGAGCGCCCGCTGGGCTGGTACACCGGTCGCGATAGCCCGAACACGCGCCGCTTAGTCGCTGACTATGGTGGTTTTGAGTACGACAGCGACTACTACGGCGACGACCTGCCTTTTTGGATGCAAGTGCAAAAGTCTGATGGCCAAGTGGTACCGCAGCTCATCGTGCCCTACACCTTGGACACCAACGACATGCGTTTTGCCTCAGCGCAAGGCTTTGCGCAGGGTGACGACTTTTTCACCTACCTCAAAGACAGTTTTGATGTGTTGTATGCCGAAGGCGACCCGCAAGGTTTGAATGCACCCAAGATGATGAGCATCGGCATGCATTGTCGTTTGCTAGGGCGACCAGGACGCATGAAGTCTTTGCAGAGGTTTCTGGATTACGTTCAAGCACACAACCATGTGTGGATTTGCCGCCGTCTGGATATTGCACGGCACTGGCAGCAAACACATCCGTGCTTGGGGAAATAGCATGACGACCCAAACGCGTTTCACTTTGCAAGAACTCAATGCAGCTACTTCTGCCGAAGCAGCAGCGATGCTGGCTGGCTTGTACGAACACTCGCCTTGGATAGCGGAATGCGCTGTGTCGCAGCGACCTTTTCAGTCACTCGCACACCTCAAATATGGCATGACGCAAATACTGGCGGCTGCAGGGCGCGACGCGCAGTTGGGCTTGATTCGTGCGCATCCTGAGCTGGCAGGCAAAGCCATGCAAAGCCAGACGCTCACCACAGAGTCTGCCAACGAGCAAAACAAAGCTGGCTTGACCCAATGCACAGCTGATGAGTTGCAAAAGATAGCTTCACTCAACAAAGCCTACGCTGATAAATTTGGTTTCCCCTTCATCTTGGCCGTGCGTGGAGCGCGAGGTACAGGTTTAACCAAGGCACACATATTGGCGACGTTTGAGCGGCGCTTGCACAAGCACCCAGAATTTGAACTGCAAGAATGTTTGCGACAAATTCATCGGATTGTTGAAATTCGGCTCAATGACAACTTTGGCGTCACCCCCAACTTGGGCAATGAGGTGTGGGACTGGCAAGAGCAACTGAGTACGCATACCGACCCTGGCTATGCCGAACTCGGTCAACTCACCGTCACCTACTTGACCGATGCCCACAGAGCTTGCGCCAAAGACATTTCGGGATTGATGAAAGATGGCGGTTTTGATGAAGTCAGCATCGACGCGGTGGGCAATGTAGTGGGTCGATACCTTGCGACATCTGAAAATGCAAAAACATTGTTAACCGGCAGCCATTACGACACGGTGCGAAATGGTGGCAAGTACGATGGCCGCTTGGGTATTTTTGTGCCCATGGCTTGTGTGCGAGAGTTGAAGCGACAAGGTAAACGCTTGCCTTTCCACCTTGAAGTGCTTGGCTTTGCTGAAGAAGAAGGCCAGCGCTACAAGGCGACGTTTTTGGGCTCTGGCGCAGTGATAGGCCAGTTCGATCCGGCCTGGCTGGAGCAACAAGATGCCGATGGCTTCACCATGCGGCAAGCCATGCAACATGCGGGTTTGTGCGTGGATGGCATTCCCAAAATCAAACGACAGGAAGAAAACTATTTGGGCTTTGTTGAAGTGCACATTGAGCAAGGACCTGTTCTCAACGAGTTGAATATTCCGCTTGGCATCGTCACCTCCATCAACGGCAGTATGCGCTACGCCTGCGAGGTGATTGGTACGGCTTGCCATGCGGGCACCACGCCCATGAACAGGCGCTCAGATGCCGCTGCAGCCGTGGCCGAATTGATCTTGTTTGCGGAACAGCGTGCCTTGCAAGATGGCGACTCGGTTGCCACGGTGGGGCAGCTTCTGGTACCGAATGGCTCTACCAACGTTGTGCCTGGCCGTTGCCAATTCACACTGGACATGCGTGCACCCAACAATGCGCAACGCGATGCCTTGGTCAGCGACATCTTGGCTCAATTCAAAGCGATTTGCGATCGCCGCCAAGTCCGATACACGCTAGAAGAAAGCATGCGCGCTTCAGCTGCACCCAGCGCACCCGCCTGGCAAAAACGGTGGGAACAAGCCGTTGCAAAATTAGGTGTGCCTATTTACTGCATGCCCAGTGGCGCAGGACACGACGCGATGAAACTCCATGAAGTGATGCCGCAAGCCATGCTCTTTGTGCGGGGAGAAAACTCGGGCATCAGCCACAACCCGCTGGAGTCCACCACCAGTGACGACATGCAATTGGCTGTTGAAGCGTTTAGCACCTTGCTGCACCAATTGGCCGCGGAGTTTTAAGCTTTCACTGCTCTGTTTCAATATCTGGAATCCGCGTGAAGGCAATCCGCATCGGTGCGTTGTCCAGCGCGCCATGGGCGCTGGCGTAATACAAAGCGTTTTTGCCATACAAACGGTTGATGTTGTCCACAGCGGCAGACAAACGGCTGCGATCGGCTTTGGGCGCGCTTGATTCAAACAGTGTCGGCGTGTGCTGCGCTGCGGGTACCAAGCCGAAAAACGTCAGCCCCACGGCCAGCGGCATGGGCTGCAAGATCAAACCCTGTCCTGCAGGCTTGGTCCACAGCTTGGCCAGCACATGCAAAAAGAAGACCGTGTCTTGCGTTTCGCAAAACGTCGTGTCGCGCTGCATGCCAGATTTCATGTCGCCTAGCCGCCTGCCTTTGACAAACACACTCATCCCCGTCGCGTAAAAACCCTGCTTGCGCAGCCGCATCGCCGACTTTTGGGTGAGCCGGTTCAGCACGTTCCAGGCACCTTCAGCATTGCGCAGCTCAGGTGGTAGCACGTGCGAATGGCCCAAAGTGCGCGTCACCACCGCACGCGGCTCGTACCACTGGCCGCGTAGCTTGTCATACATATCCGTACCGCCCACGCCACCCCACACGGTATGCAGCACATCGCGCGGCGCAGCATACAAATCAGCCATGGAGATGATGCCGGCCCGTTCCAGCCGCCGCACCATGCGCGGGCCCACACCGCTGATGGCTGAAGGCTTCAAGTGCAGCAATTTGGTCGGAATATCTGCCTGCTCTAGCACCGTCAACCCATTGGGTTTTTGCATGTCCGACGCCAACTTGCCCAGCATGGTGTTGGGCGCAATGCCGATCGAGCTGCGCATGCACACACCCACCGTGTTGATCAGCTCTTTTTTGATGCGCTCGGCAATACTCACCGCCTTTTCACGACCGCACCACGAACCCGTCAACTCGCACTCCATCTCGTCAATGCTCATCACCTGGCGCACTGGCGCAATGCGCTCCACCGCCGCCACCGCCCGTTGGTGAAAGTCCACATAGACATCATGCCGCCCCACAATCAGCACAATTTCTGGGCAAAGCTTCTTCGCATCCGCCACGCTGGTGCCGGTTTTGATGCCAAACACCTTCGCCTCATAACTCGCCGCGATGCAGCAAGACGTCTCCGCCATCACTGGCACCACGCCCACCGGCCGCCCGCGCAGCGCAGGGTTGATTTGCTGCTCGACAGAGGCAAAGTAAGCGTTGAAATCAACAAAGAGTGTGCGGAGCATGATTAAATACTGGTTGTTTGTACAGTATAACAGGCGAAAGAAAACCCCGCAACACGTTGCTGTGTGGCGGGGTTAAATAAATTACGATAAGTTTTAGTCTAAAAACTTAGCTTTCGCTTCAGCATACTCACGCTTCAACTGCGCCACATAATCGGCCGTGCTTTGCACCTTGGTGATGGTTCCAATGCCTTGACCGCATCCCCAAATATCTTTCCAGGCTTTGGACTTGTCACCGCCAAAGTTCATCTTGCTCGGGTCGCTGACTTCCAAGTTATCCGGATCCATGCCGGCGTTGCGAATAGAGGGTGCCAGATAATTGCCGTGCACGCCTGTGAACAGGTTGCTGTAGACGATGTCGTCTGAGTTGCTGTCCACAATCGATTGTTTGTAAGCATCTGCGGCGCGTGCTTCTTCGGTGGCGATGAAGGCGGAGCCAATGTAGGCAAAATCTGCACCCATGGCTTGGGCGGCTAAAACGGCTGAGCCAGTAGAAATAGAGCCGCTCAAGGCAATCGGGCCATCAAACCATTGACGGAGTTCTTGGATCAGGGCGAATGGGCTCTTCACGCCTGCGTGGCCGCCTGCGCCTGCGGCAACAGCAATCAAGCCATCAGCGCCTTTTTCAATCGCTTTGCGGGCGTGCTTGTTGTTGATGATGTCGTGCAGCACCACGCCGCCGTAGCTGTGGGCGGCTGCGTTGATGTCTTCACGCGCGCCCAGGCTGGTGATGATGATGGGCACCTTGTACTTGACGCACATTTGCATGTCGTGCTCCAAGCGGTCGTTGGATTTGTGCACGATCTGGTTGATCGCAAAGGGCGCAGCGGGTTTGTCTGGATTGGCTTTGTTGTAGGCAGCCAGCGTTTCGGTGATTTCAATCAACCACTCTTCCAATTGCGCCGCTGGCCGCGCATTGAGCGCAGGCATGCAACCAACCACACCCGCGATACACTGGGCAATCACCAGCTTGGGGTTGCTGATGATGAACAACGGTGAACCGATGATAGGCAACGGCAAATGATTCAGGGCTCCCGGCAATCTTGACATACGGTCTCCAATCGTGGACTTACACTAAAAACAAGGCAATATACGACTCTAGCCGGCGTATTTATTGCCTAAGTTGCTATTATTAATATAGCAAATTGTTACTTCAAATATGAGCTTTAAATTTTAAAACGACTCAAGCGCGAGCGCTGTCACGGACGCAGCACCCTCCACAATGCTGCCGCGCATGCCAGGCACTTTGCACAGCAGGTGTTCAGCGTAGAACTGCGCGGTGATGATTTTGGCGTTCATGAAGGCGGCATCTTCTGCGCCCGCTGAGAGCTGGCTTTCTGCAGCCAACAAGCTACGCGCCATTTGCCAGCCAGCCATCAAATTACCTGCCAGCATCAAATAAGGTACGCTCCCCGAAAAAACGGCATTAGGCGAAGCCTTCGTGTTTCCAGCAACAAAATTCACCACATCGATGAACGCTAAGCGCGCTGTAGAAAGGTGCTTCAGCACTGCTTTGGCTGCAGCACTGCCGCTTTTCGCAAGATCAGCTTCAGTCACTTCAATTTGAGCAGCAATGCCTTTGGCGGTTTGACCACCATCACGGGCGGTTTTGCGACCGACCAAGTCATTGGCCTGAATTGCTGTTGTACCTTCATAAATCGTCAAAATCTTCGCATCGCGGTAATACTGTGCTGCGCCAGTTTCTTCAATAAAACCCATACCGCCATGCACTTGCACGCCCAAGCTCGTCACTTCCAAGCTCATCTCAGTGCTGTAACCTTTGATCAGCGGCACCATAAATTCATAAAACGCCAAGTTTTGCTTGCGCACATCGGCATCTGGGTGATGGTGCGAGACGTCGTAAGCGGCAGCGGAACTGATAGCCATGGCGCGGCACCCTTCGGTATAAGCACGCATCGTCATCAGCATGCGCTTCACATCGGGGTGGTGAATGATGGCTGCACTGGCAGCGATAGAGCCATCGACGGGGCGGCTTTGTACGCGGTCTTTGGCAAACTGCACAGCCTTTTGGTAGGCACGCTCGGCAATCGCAATGCCTTGCACGCCCACGCCAAAACGCGCCGCGTTCATCATGATGAACATGTATTCCAGGCCACGGTTTTCTTGACCGACTAAATAGCCCACGGCGCCGGGTCCGGTGCCGTTTACATCTTTCGCCGCCGTGCCGTCACCAAACTGCAGCACCGTCGTCGGGCTGGCTTTGATGCCCATTTTGTGCTCAATACTGACGCAATGCACATCATTGCGCGCCCCTAGCGAGCCATCTTTGTTCACCATGAATTTAGGCACGACAAACAGGCTGATGCCCTTCACGCCTTCAGGTGCTCCGACCACACGAGCGAGCACCAGATGGATGATGTTCTCGGCCATATCATGCTCACCCCAGGTAATGAAAATTTTGGTACCAAACACCTTGTAGCTGCCATCTGGTTGCGGCTCGGCGCGGGTGCGCACCGCGGCCAAATCGCTGCCAGCTTGCGGCTCGGTCAGGTTCATGGTGCCTGTCCATTTGCCGCTGACCAAGTTTTCCAAGTAAATGGCTTTTAAGTCGTCAGAACCCGCTGTCAACAAGGCTTCAATCGCGCCATCGCTGAGCAACGGACACAGGGCAAAACTCATATTCGCGCTGTTGAGCATTTCGCCACACGCAGAGCCTATGGTTTTAGGCAAACCCTGACCACCGAAATCTTGCGGATGCTGCAAACCCTGCCAGCCACCTTCTGCAAACTGTTTGTACGCTTCTTTGAAACCGGGGGTGGCCGTGACCACGCCATCTTTCCAGCTGGAGGGGTTTTTATCGCCCTCCCAATTCAGCGGACTGAGCACGCCTTCACACAACTTTGCGCATTCTTCCAACACGGCTTGCGCCGTGTCAAAACCTGCATCTTCAAAACCTGGCAACTGCGCCACTTGCTCAATATTGGCCAAATGCTGCATGTCAAATAACATGTCTTTTACAGGGGCGCGGTAGGTCATGATGGGTTGCCTAAGTAATTAATGAGGAAATGTTTGGGTAATGCTTTTAAAAAGCTTTACAGCGCTGCTACCAGTTCAGGCACAGCCACAAACAAGTCAGCCACCAAGCCGTAGTCAGCCACCGAGAAAATCGGCGCTTCTTCGTCTTTGTTGATGGCGACGATCACTTTGCTGTCCTTCATACCCGCCAAATGCTGGATCGCACCGCTGATACCCGCGGCAATGTACAACTGCGGCGCCACAATTTTTCCTGTTTGACCGACTTGCCAGTCGTTAGGCGCATAACCCGCGTCCACCGCTGCACGGGAAGCGCCCATGGCGGCACCGAGCTTGTCGGCCAGCGGCGTCATGATTTCGGCAAACTTCTCCGCACTGCCCAAGGCACGGCCACCGCTGACGATGATTTTGGCTGCGGTTAGCTCAGGGCGGTCGTTTTTGGCAATTTCGCTGCCCATGAAGGTTGATTGAGCGCTGGCTGCTTGCACGGCAACCGATTCAACAGCGGCAGAGCCACCTGTTGCAGCAGCTGGGTCAAAACCGGTGGTGCGCACCGTCATGACTTTTGTAGCATCCAAACTCTGCACCGTCGCAATAGCGTTTCCGGCATAAATGGGGCGCTCAAACGTGTCTGGGCTGTCCACTTTGGTGATGTCAGAAATCTGACCGACATCCAATTTTGCTGCCACGCGTGGTGCGACGTTTTTGCCGCTGGCTGTGGCTGGAAACAGAATGTGGCTGTAGTTTGAGGCAACAGCCAAAACTTGGGCTGCCACGTTTTCAGCCAAGCCGTGCGCCAAGCCTGCGTCGTCGGCGTGCAATACCTTTGTCACACCGGCGATTTGTGCGGCTGCAGCTGCGGCTGCGCCAGCATTGGAG
Source organism: Polaromonas sp. (assembly GCA_043740415.1). Lineage (GTDB taxonomy): Bacteria > Pseudomonadota > Gammaproteobacteria > Burkholderiales > Burkholderiaceae_C > Aalborgiella. Next base: position 10,749 of record JAYUCJ010000033.1, read on the forward strand.
CCAGCGACCAGCACATGCACATCACCGCCGCACTGCAAAGCGGCGGTCACGGTGTTGAGGGTAGCGGGTTTGATGGAAGCGTTGTCGTGTTCGGCGATTACTAGTGATGTCATGTTTTTCTCCTCAAATGTATTTACAAAACCTTGGCTTCGGTTTTCAATTTAGCGACGAGTGTGGCCACATCGGGCACTTTGATACCCGCGCTGCGCTTTGGCGGCTCGGACACTTTGAGGGTTTTGAGTCGTGGGCTGACATCTACGCCCAAGTCTTCGGGTTTGAAGATATCCAGTTGCTTTTTCTTCGCCTTCATGATGTTGGGCAAAGTCACATAACGAGGCTCGTTCAAACGTAAATCAGTGGTGATGACGGCTGGCAGGCTGATGGATAGCGTTTCCATACCGCCGTCGACTTCACGGGAGACAACTGCTTTGCCATCTACAACTTCAACTTTAGAGGCAAAGGTGGCTTGGGGCATGTCGCCCAAGGCGGCCAGCATTTGGCCAGTTTGGTTGCAGTCGTCGTCAATCGCTTGTTTGCCCAAGATGACAAGGCCGGGTTGCTCTTTGTCAACCAAGGCTTTGAGCAGCTTGGCAACCGCCAAAGGTTGCAGCTCTTCGGTGGTTTCCACCAAAATAGCACGGTCTGCACCAATGGCCATGGCGGTACGCAGGGTTTCAGAACATTGCGTGACACCGCAAGAGACGGCGATGATCTCGGTCACAACGCCTTTTTCTTTCAGGCGAACAGCTTCTTCAACGGCGATTTCGTCAAAGGGGTTCATGCTCATTTTGACATTGGCGATATCGACGCCGGTGTTGTCCGATTTGACACGAACTTTGACGTTGTAATCAACAACGCGTTTGACTGCGACCAAGACTTTCATTGTTCCAGCTCCTAGAGATTGAAAAAAAATTAAGACCAACCCAGTTGACATTTACGTTATTTTTAATTTACGTTTACGTAAACGTCACTCAGCGAATAAACCGATTGTAGGCTGCATTATGCCAAAGAAATAGTACGACCGTGCTTTTTTATGTGAATGGCGGTTAAATTGACGAATTTAAGGAAGCGGGCAAGCTTCTACGACTTGTAAATTGTTGTCTTTAGCGAAATTGGTCACAAAATCCCATGCCATGGGCTCGGCCGCTCGTAAGTCACGGTTAATGACGACGCATTTGACTTCACCATAAGTGGTCAAGAGGGAGCTAGGAAAGCACCATGGGGAATAGCTCAAATGGCTGCCGGGTTTCGGACCACCGGGACGAAACTGGCTCATCACACCCGCCAAGCGTTCGGCCCAATCGCTGGGTCGAAAAACCTTCCCATCATGGGTGACGCCTTGGATGCATAATTCTTTAGCCGATTGAGTCGTCATGTAGCGAGACTTTGTAGTGTAAAAACAGGCACTACGCTTGCGTGTAACAAAGGCGTGCACATCAAAATATCAGTGCAAACTTGGGTTTGTTGCACCGCACAAGTATTCTATCTTATATAAGACCTAAATGAGATTTCAGGCATGGATGCCGTAACGGACTTATTGCACCAGCATACTTCCATGAAACAAACGATGCCTTGCCACTAAAATCAATCTTTTAACGTTGTCTATAAATCAAGCTTTCTGGAGAAACCTGTATGCCCGCATTCATTGAAGCCGCCTCCCCTCATGTGATGAACACCTATGGCCGCGTGCCATTGGCCTTGTCGCACGGTCAGGGCTGCCGAGTATGGGACATCAACGGCAAAAGCTATATCGACGCCTTGGGCGGCATTGCGGTCAACACCTTGGGGCACAACCACCCCAAATTAGTGCCCGCATTACAAGACCAGTTGAGCAAAATCATCCACAGCTGTAACTACTACCATGTGCCCGGCCAAGAACTATTGGCCGCCAAACTGGTGGAACTGTCAGGCATGACCAATGTGTTTTTCTGCTGCACAGGCTTAGAAGCCAATGAAGCAGCTTTAAAGCTGGCACGTAAATATGGGCACGACAAAGGCATTGACCGCCCAGAAATCGTGGTGTATGAAAAAGCCTTCCATGGCCGCAGTATTGCTACGCTCAGTGCAACGGGCAATCCGAAAGTGCAAGCAGGCTTTGGCCCACTGGTGGAAGGATTCATTCGCGTGCCTTTGAACGACATTGAAGCGCTCAAAAAAGCCACGGCTGGCAATAAAAACGTCACCGCTGTGTTTTTTGAAACCATCCAGGGCGAAGGCGGCGTCAACCCGATGCGGATCGACTATTTGCAACAAGTGCGCAAGCTGTGCGATGAGAACGACTGGCTTCTGATGATTGACGAAGTGCAATGCGGCATGGGGCGCACCGGCAAGTGGTTTGCCCACCAGTGGGCGGGCATTGTGCCGGACGTGATGCCTTTGGCTAAAGGCTTGGGCAGCGGTGTGCCGATTGGTGCCGTCGTTGCCGGGCCCAAAGCCGCCAACATCTTCCAGCCCGGCAACCACGGCACCACCTTTGGCGGCAACCCGCTGGCGATGCGCGCCGGCGTCGAGACCATTCGCATCATCGAAGAGGACGGGCTGCTGGAGAACGCCGCCAAGGTCGGCTCGCAGCTGAAGCAAGCGCTGGCGCGCGAGCTGGGCGGCCTGAAGGGCGTGGTCGAAGTGCGCGGCCAGGGCCTGATGATCGGCGTCGAGCTGGCCAAGCCCTGCCCGGTCCTCACCGCCCGTGCCGCCGAAGCCGGGCTCCTGATCAGCGTCACCGCCGACAGCGTCATCCGGCTGGTGCCGCCGCTGATCATCACCGCGGCCGAGGCCGACGAAATCGTCGCGCTGCTGGTGCCGCTGGTGAAGAAATTCCTCGCTGAAGCATCATGAGCCCCCACGCTCACATCTGTTCGCTGCCCCCCAAGGGGGCGCAGGCCGCCTTTGAGGCGGCTCGGCAGGCGGCCTGGTGATGCCCGCCATCCGCCACTTCCTGCAGTTCAGCGACTTCACTGCCGACGAATATGCCTGGCTGTTCGAGCGCGCCGCGCTGATCAAGAAGCGCTTCAAGGCTTACGAGAAGTACCACCCGCTGGCCGACCGCACGCTGGCGATGATCTTCGAGAAGGCGTCCACGCGCACCC
>JAYUCJ010000034.1:0-4950 GCA_043740415.1 Polaromonas sp.
TTAGGTTTAATCATCGGCATCAGAATCTCTATTTGGCTATGCTAAAGTTACTAAGAGAAAATCCTCTTTAATTTAGTTTGCTTCCTAAGACCCTAAATATTTATTCAATATGGTCTTGGTACTGGAAACTGAACTCTTTGCTTAATATCAGAAATCAATGGAGCGCGAATATCCAAGGCTGTCCAACTTAATGTACCAATGGAGACTTGTGACCTAATAAATAAATCTAAGCTTATGCGAGTCTCGCCTTGAATTTCTTCAGCTACCCATTTATCGAGCGTCAGCTCCCCCTGCCCTACTACGCCCACATCTAAAGGTCTGATTTCACCGGTTGTTGTCGTACTATTCGGCAGTCCTACTGGAAATTGACCACCGCCTGCTGACAGTGCAAACTCAGCAGAGCCAGCCATTTTTGCAGTAATTTCTCCAGCGTTTTTGCACCAATCGTACGATCCTGACCCACCGCCACTAAATCCCAGTTTGCCGACTATGGATGGTCCGACATCAAAATTACTAAATATAAAGCTAGAAAATTTCTTTAAAACTGGCAATAAGGGTATCGCTGCCATGATTTCAAAGTCACCACTTAGTGTGCCTTCAGCTTTTGCTCCCCGTCCTAATATGCCCTGAGCGCAACAAGTCAGATCGCCACCGTAACCGAATGCAGCCGAGCCTTTTGCTTCAACAAAAGCACCCAACGGAACCAAATACCTACGCATTAGACTTATTGGTTTGGTATCAACTGAAATTTTGCCGTTAAATGTTGCCAATCTATCGCCATCTTTGCTCGAATCAGGCACACACTTCCCCGTAGGACAATCACTCGTCACAGCCTCAAATTTTTGACATTTATCACATTCCTTAGGCGGCGCCGTCTTCCCACACTTATCCGGATCATACCGACACAACCCACCCCACCCAGCCTTGGTAATCCCACTGCCACTGTCAGTAATCAACACTGATCCGTCTTCGGACACAGTGGCGCGTTTGTCTGCGGTGACTGGGCTGACGATCAATGTGCCTGTTCTGCTGCCATCTGGGAAGGTGACGCTATTGGCTTTGACTTTCATCTGGAAACCTGCAAGGCCGGGGATTTTGAGAATGACGTCTTCATTGCCACCAACGGTTTTGACGCTGTCCGGGCTGGTTGAGAGCGCTGGCAGGTAGATGGGGTGGGCGATTTGGTTGTCTCGGCCTTTGTCGGTTTTAAACGCAAAAATTCGCCTATAGCCGTTGTATTTATTTCCTGAAAAGCTATTATTTTGATAGCAATATAGATTCCGAATTTGAGTTGATTGACGTAGAATTAGCATGCAGGTGCTTATTTAGGTAACTTCCTAGATGTGTGAACAATATCTACAACTTCCCACATGCCTTTAGATCGTTCGCGAATAAAAGCAACATAGGGAAGTTTTGAAATAACGAGCTTGCGCATTGCTGGATAGATGTCGCTTCTCGGTATAGATTCTTCAAAACCATCAAGTTTTTCAATTTGTGTGTAAATCCGATTTTCGATAGATTCTGCAAAATTTAAACCAACTTCCAATTCGTAGTAGTTGAGAATTTCAAATAAGCTGTCTTCCGCCGCCAACGACCACGCTATTGCCATATTATTTGGCGTTGACCGTCATTTGTTGTGATTTGCGCCAATCAGCGCGGCGATTTTTTAGATGAGCTCGCACCTCGTCGGTGGTAAATGTAAGCATTTCGTCACTGTCCAATTGTTTGATAGTGGTTTTGAGGCGTTCGCGAAGCCAATCATCGTAACCAGCCTCTTTTTCTTCGAGAGCTGGATTTGCGGTAATGATAAAAGGCAGCGTATTGGTTTTTTGCACATGTTGTAAAAACAACTGCAAAGCAGCCGATGGACTGATCCCCATTTCTTCAAAAACAGCAAAAGCGCCATTTTTAACGGCTGAACTGGTTCTAAATTGAACGGTTGCGTTAAGACCCATGGCGACACCTTTTTGAATATTTACGTACTGTCATTGTATTGACAATGTATGACAAGTCAAGGGTTTTGCCATGTAAAGCTGAATGAAATATACAAATGTGCTTCGAAACTCAGAGATTCTTAATACGTCTCCAAATGCAGCCGATTGTCTTTCTTTAGCGCTGCACCCACTGTATCCCAAGACATCCCAGCGCTTTCAACGATATGACGCATAGCGGACAGCACGCCCTCTTCCATGCTCTTCAAGCCACAGACGTAAAAGTAGGTATTGGCATCGGCCAACAGCAGGGCTAAATCGGCCGCTCGCTCGCGCATGGCGTCTTGCACGTAGCGTTTGGGCTGCCCGGCTGTGCGGGAGAAGGCGAAGTTGATGTCGATGAAGTCGGTCGGCAAATTCTTCAAAGGGCCGAAGTATGGCAATTCTTCTTTGCTGCGAGCGCCGAAGAACAACATCAACTTGCCGCCTTCAAATGCGCCAGATTGCCGTTGCCGTCTGCGCCATTCCGTCATGCCACGCATGGGTGCACTGCCCGTGCCGGTGCAAATCATCACAATGTTGGACTTGGGGTGATTCGGCATCAAGAAACTAGAACCAAATGGACCGATGACTTGCACCGTGTCGCCGACTTTGAGGTCGCACATGAAGTTGGACGCGACACCGCGAACGGGTTTGCCATCGTGGTCTTCCAACACGCGTTTGATGGTGAGGGACAGGTTGTTGAAATCTGGCCGCTCGCCGTTGCGTGGGCTGGCGATGGAGTATTGACGGGCGTGGTGCGGTTTGTCTGATGCGTCCACACCGGGGGGCAAAACACCTATCGATTGACCTTCTAACACTGGAAAAAGCTGACTACCAAAATCTAACACCACGTGGTGTGTGTCGTAGTCTTTGCCCACTTCGGTAACCCGCACATTGCCCGTCACCGTTGCCATGATGGGGGTTTTGGGGCCATGCAAGTTGGTTTGTGGTTTTAAGGCAGACCAAGGCGCGGTGCTTGAACCCGCTGAACTGCTAGAAGCAGGCAAACCAATATCAGCGTTTGACTGCGTGGCAAGTTCTGCAGCATCTGCCGAGCCATATTGACCCAATTCGTCACTTGACAATTCAGCTGGCAAATCATCCCACGTCAGCTGCACTTCTGGCGTGTAAGCCATGACACGCGGCATCATGCGCCAGTTGTCGATGGAACCCGTTGGGCATGGCGAGATGCAATCCATGCACAAATTGCACTTGCTGGCGTCAACCACATAATTGCGTGAATCGTGCGTGATGGCCTGCACCGGACAAATAGCCTCGCAGGTGTTGCAGCGAATACAAATTTCAGGATCGATGAGATGCTGTTTGATGATGGTGCTGCTTGCAACTGCGGGGTCTGCTGTAGTCATGTGGTGTACGCTCTTTTAACCTTATTACGATGTATTTCTATTTTAGTTAAAACGCACATACTCGTAATCAGCAGCCTGACGGTTGATACCCATGTTTGGCGGTGAAATCCAATTCGCAAACTTGCCCGGCTCGACCACACGGCCCATCAAGCTGGCGACATAAGCGCGGTCTTCAGCGGTTGGCAACCACGCATCACGGTTAGCTTGCCATTCAGCGGCGTTGATCAAACGGCCGTCAGGTGACACCTTAATACCTGCCAATGCGCCGATGTTGCGGTTAAACGCTTTGTGCGGCACGATCAATTTATAGTCAATGCCCGCTTTAGACAGTACGCGGTTCCAGCGCTCCACGCCGGCGACGGAATCGGTGATGTAGTCGTCGCGCAGCACTTCGTTCAAACCATTGAGCAAAGGCACCTCTTTTTCTTGCAGCTTGCCATCACGAGATTCCAGCACTTTGTAGGTTTGACCCTTCAAAATATGGTCATCGGTGCGCTTGCTTTCTTCATAGCGACCTTTGAGGCCTGAGCTGTAGAAAATCGCGGCGTTGCTGGATTCGTCCGCACCAAACAAGTCGATGGTGACGCTGTAGTGGAAATTGATGTAGCGCTGGATGGTCGGCAGGTCAATCACGCCTTCAGTGCGCAACTTGCCCACATCGTCGGTTTTGAGCTCGTTCATAGCACGAGCGGTACGCGCCAACACGCGCGAAATGCCGCTTTCACCGACAAACATGTGGTGCGCTTCTTCGGTCAACATGAACTTGGTGGTACGTGCCAGCGGGTCAAACGCACTTTCAGCCAAGGCCGCCAGCTGAAACTTGCCATCACGGTCGGTGAAGTACGTGAACATGAAGAAACTCAACCAATCTGGCGTGGCTTCGTTGAACGCGCCCAAAATACGCGGGTTGTTCTCGTCACCCGAGCGGCGTACTAAGAGCGCATCAGCCTCTTCACGACCATCACGACCAAAATGTTTTTGCAGCAAATACACCATCGCCCACAGATGGCGACCTTCTTCGACGTTGATCTGGAACAGGTTGCGCAGGTCGTACATGCTGGGCGCGGTGGCACCCAGCGCGCGCTGCTGTTCGACGCTCGCCGGCTCGGTATCGCCCTGGGTGACGATGATGCGGCGCAGGTTGGCGCGGTATTCGCCGGGGATGTCCTGCCAGGCGGCTTCGCCCTTGTGGTCGCCGAAGTGGATCTTGCGGTCGGCCTCACCCGGGTTCAGGAATATGCCCCAGCGGTAGTCGGGCATCTTCACGTGGCCGAACTGGGCCCAGCCTTCGGGGTCCACGCTGACGGCGGTGCGAAGATAGACGTCGAAGTTCTGTGAACCCTCCGGGCCCATGTCGTCCCACCACGACAGGAAGCTGGGCTGCCACTGCTCGAGCGCGCGCTGCAGCGTGCGGTCTTCCTGCAGGTTGACGTTGTTGGGGATCTTCTCGCTGTAGTTGATCGTGCTCATCTCGGACTCCAGAAAAATGCTGCGGCGGCGTCATTGTGGTTGCGATGCGCCGCCTGGACCGCACCGCACAACGAGTTCAAACGGGCGTCAGACGCGGTTCCAGTCGAACGCGGCCTTGTCGCCCTTGCCGTACACTTTGA
>JAYUCJ010000035.1:0-1991 GCA_043740415.1 Polaromonas sp.
GTTTCGCCTGGAGTTTGTGAATCCTGCCGATATGCTGGCTGCTGTCGCGGGCCGGCCGGTTTACTTGGCGATGGCAATGGACGAGAAAAACCAACTCAAGCTCAAACCACAAAATCTGCTGTTGAACCTTCCTTTGGCCCGAAGATCGTAATAAATGAGGTCGTAAAAAGCATGGTTCCACACCTTATCACCGCCCTAAATGGCCCGATCAACGAGCTAGAGCAACGCATCCTGGATTCCATGCCCGCCATTGAACGCTGGTTTCGCTTGGAGTGGATGGAGCACACGCCACCGTTTTACAGCTCGGTGGATGTGCGCAATGCGGGTTTCAAGCTCGCGCCAGTTGATACCCATTTGTTCCCAGGGGGTTGGAACAATTTGACACCGGCTATGCTGCCTTTGGCAGTGCAAGCGGCCATGGTGGCGATCGAGAAAATCTGCCCAGAGGCAAAAAACTTGCTCTTGATTCCAGAAAATAACAGCAACAACGCCAGTAATACGTTTTACCTGAGCAGCATTGCCCAGTTGCGCCGCATCTTCCATATGGCTGGCTTGCATGTGCGGATTGGCTCGATTGACCCAGATATCAAGCAAAACACCACGGTAGAGCTGCCCAATGGCGAGTCCATCGTGCTGGAACCTGTGATTCGCAGCGCCAAGCGCTTGGGCTTGAAAGATTTTGACCCGTGCACGATTTTGCTGAACAACGAACTCACCAAAGGCTTGCCTGGTATTTTGGAAGAGCTGCATGAGCAGTTTGTGTTGCCGCCTTTGCATGCTTCAGGTTCAATCCGGCGTAAAAGCACGCATTACAAAACCTATGATGATGTCTGCAAACGCTTCGGCAAGTTGCTGGGCGTTGACCCTTGGCTGATCAACCCCATGTTTTTGACCTGCACAGATGCAGATTTGGCCGCCTGTGTTGACACCTTGCTGGCCAAAATCAAAAAGAAATACAAAGAGTACGGCATCACCGACAAACCGTTTGTGGTCGTTAAAAACAACCACAGCAGTTTGCTAGAAAAACACGCCGGCACAGGCGTGCTGATGCTGCGTCAATCCAGCGAGTTGACAGACCACAAAGATATTGCTTCTTTCCGCGGTGAACTGGTGGTCCAAGAAGGTGTGTTGACCAAAGAGCGCATGAACGACGCCGTGGCCGAGCCGGTGGTTTACATGATGGATCGCTACGTGGTGGGCGGCTTTTACCGCGTGCATGCGGATAGGGGCATGGATGAAAACCTGTGTTCACCCGGCTCGCGCTATGTGCCTTTGGCTTTTGCCGAGGGAACGGAGTTGCCTAAACCTGGTATCAAACCCGGTGCCAGTGCGCCCAATCGCTTTTATATGTATGGTGTGATTGGTCGTTTGGCCATGCTGGCGGCCAGCTACGAGCTGGAGGCAACCGATCCGGAAGCTGAAACCTACGAATAGATGTTTTTTTGTTCAAACAGCCACATTTCGTCAAATAAATTTGTTTTTGCCAAATTTGCAGTTGCTGCACTGCAACAAAATATGTATTTATTGCGATTAGAGCATGCTCCTTGCCACAAACAGGGTTTACAAAAGCGCACAATATCATTCCCTCAACATGGAGTCCCGCAAATCACTCAGGGTGAATACGCTTGAAAGAAAAGCGAAGTTGCTCAAATTGATTTTCTAGCCGGTTACGTTTTAGTGCAAACAAAAAAATCTTCTCTAGCCGCGCTCACGCTCAGCGCCATTGGTGTGGTTTACGGCGATATCGGTACCAGTGTCCTTTACGCCATGAAAGAGGTTTTTGGCTCAGGCCATGTGCCTTTCACACCAGACAATATCTACGGCATTTTGTCCATTTTCTTTTGGACGCTCACCGTCATCGTTTCCATCAAATATGTCGTGCTGGTATTACGAGCCGACAACCATGGTGAAGGTGGCTTGGTGGCCATGTTGGCGCTGGCATCGCAGGCGGTCAAAGACCAGCCGCAGTTGCGCAAAGTACTACTGGTGGT
>JAYUCJ010000036.1:0-38130 GCA_043740415.1 Polaromonas sp.
CGAGTTTAGGTTTAATCATCGGCATCAGAATCTCTATTTGGCTATGCTAAAGTTACTAAGAGAAAATCCTCTTTAATTTAGTTTGCTTCCTAAGACCCTTTATTTATAGCAAATTGCTATTTACTTTCCAACTTCTTCTTAGCGCTTTCAATTTGCTTGACGCTTTGCGCGGGTGTTGGCATGTCTTCGGGCATCGCGCCACCAAGCTCCTGAATGGTTTGGCGCACTTTATTGCCGACTTCGTAGTGGGTACTATTCGCCTGCTTTTTGCCTTGCACGTTTTCGCGTTTCAGTTTTTCTTCTGTTTGCGTAGCGCGGAACAGGTTGGCCGCCAGCTCTGTACTGCCCATGTGATCCAAAATCTTCTGGCTCTTCTTCAAGCCTTTATTGACGTGAATATCTTTCGCCCCCATCCCGCCATAAAGTCCTTTGTAACCGTGATCCTGAAAAATGGCGTAATCCAAACCGGTCTCTACACCCGCATCCTTGGCCGCCGCTGCTAAATATTTATTGTGCGCAGCCAGTTCATTGCGGATGGCAAGGCGCTTGTCATCCTCCGACAGCTGCGCAAACTTGGCGCTGTCTTCCAGCTCTTGCCGACGCGTCTGCATCGCAAAATAGGTTTGCCCGTTGGCAATCACGGGTTTAGCTGGATCGCCGTTTTGAACAATCAGGTAGCAGGCGTAACGTGACAGACGCACATCGGCAATTTCACGCTGAGCACCAGAACCAATTTCGACCATATCGAGCATATCCTCGATATGGTCTGCCAAGGCAAAGCCGCTTTTTAGACAAGCCTCTCGTGCCCGCTCAATAACGGGCAAAAAATGACGGTATTCGGAATAATCCAAAACCTTACCAAGCTTGCGAGCTGACCAGTATTCATTACCTCCTGAATCGAGTTGCCTGATGCCCTCAAAAGTAAGGTGATGTTGATTGGCAATGCGCTTTTCAGTCATAGTGGACTCCTGTTTAGCTTCATTTTAACTGTGTTTAATTACAGCATTCATAAAATGCCCAATACAGCAAAGGCTTTACACGGCCACTTTAACCAATTTCAACTCTCAAATACACCTCTAGCCGGCGTATTTATTGCTTAAGAAGCTATATTGTTTATAGCAAAAATAATCAAGCCCTAAACCGCTTACGCGTCAACGCTAAGGCCAGCCAGAACCCCAGCACAGCATAAGCTGTCAACACAACGACGTGCAGCCACGGGTTCTGTGGCCACTGGTCCATGAACAGCGGGCGCACCAACTCGACAGCGTTGGTGAGGGGCAGCCAGTCTGAGATGACTCTGACGACCTGCGGCAACTGGTCACGCGGGAAGAAGATGCCGCTGAGGAACATCATGGGCGTCAAAAACAGGGTGAAGTAGTAGGTGAAGAAGTCATAACCCTTGGCGATGGCGTTGAAAATCAACGCGATGCAGCTGAAGGTGATGCCGACGCCCAGCAAAATCGGCCAGGCCACCAGTAATTTCGGGCTGTGGCTGATGCCTAAAACCAGCATGACGCCCAAAATCGCCGTCACGGTGAAGAGCGACTTGAACGCCGCCCAGAGCATTTCTGCCATCACGATATTGTCTAAACTAACCGGCGCGTTCATGATGCCGTCCCAGGTTTTTTGCACGTGCATACGGGAAAACGCCGAGTACAGCGCCTCAAACGACGCGGCTTGCATGGCGCTCATGCAGATACTGCCGCTGGCTAAAAACAGAATGTACGGCACTTTGGCACCGCCAGAGGTGGGCGCGACTTCACCCACCAGCGCGCCCATGCCGTAGCCAAAGGCGACCAGCCACATCAGCGGCTCGGCGATGTTGCCGACCAAGCTTGGAATGGCCAGTTTGCGCCAGACCAGCAGGTTGCGTAAAAACACCGGCCACCAGCGGCGGGACAAGTCTGGCAAGCGCCAGATGCTTAAAGGTTTGGTCATAGCGGTGTTCATGCGTCTTCCCGAATTTGACGGCCTGTGAGTTTGAGGAAAAGGTCTTCCAGATTGGCTGGCCGATGCAGCGTGCGCAGCTGCGGGTGGGCTTGCAGCGCTTCGAGCAGCGGTTTGGCGTCTTGCGTGTAGAAAAACAGGGTTTCGCCGCTGACTTCGACCCGCGCCGCCAGTTTGGCGATTGGTGCATCCTGCAGCGCCAAGGCTCCTGCGCCATAAACCTCGACCACGTCCGGCTCCAGATGCTGGGCGATCAAATCGCGCGGCTTGCCTTCGGCGATTTTCTTGCCGTGGTCCAGCACCAACAGGCGGGAGCACAGGCGCTCGGCTTCGTCCATGAAGTGCGTGGTCAACAAGATGGATTTGCCTTGCTGCAGCAGCATTTGCAGCCGCTCCCACATCAAATGGCGGGCTTGCGGGTCGAGGCCCGTCGTGGGTTCGTCTAAAAGTAACAATTTGGGGTCATTCACCAGGGCGCGCGCCAAGCTGAGACGGCGTTTCATGCCACCCGACAACTCGCCCGGTTTACTGCCGGCTTTGCTGGTGAGGGAGGCAAATTCGAGCAATTGCGGAATCCGCGCCCGAATATCCGCCGTTTTCATGCCGAAATAACGGCCGTAGACCAGTAAATTCTCAGCGCAGCTGAAATCGGGGTCTAGCGTGTCGTTTTGGTTCACCACACCCATCAAGGCTTTGATGGCGAGGGCTTCTTTGGGCATCGGCATGTCAAAAGCGGTGATGCTACCAGCGTCTGGCGCAGTCAGCCCCAAACACATGCGGATGGTGGTGGTTTTGCCGGCGCCGTTGGGGCCGATCACGCCCAGGCATTCGCCGGGGGCAATGTCAAACGACAAATCGTCGACCACGGTGCTGCTGCCATAGCGTTTGACGAGGCCTTTTGCTGAAAATAAGGCGCTTGAGTATGAGGTTTGCATCAATTGATTATGGCGAACATTTGGGTGCTTAGAAATTTAACCCCAAGACGCAGGGCATTGGCTGATCGTGGCATTATCTTGCCATGACTGTCATGACGCTACCGCTGTTTCCGCTCACCACCATCTTGTTTCCTGAGGGTTTGCTGCCACTGCAGATTTTTGAGCTGCGCTATCTCACCATGATCAAAAAATGCATAGCTGACGGCACGGAGTTTGGCGTAGTGGCGCAAACGGTGCGAAAAGATGCACCAACTGCTGATGAAACACCACTATCGCCAGAACCCATGAGCCTAGAAACCTTTGTTTCTGTGGGAACTTGCGCCAAAATTGTCGCGCATTCGGCACCGCAGCCGGGTTTGCTGCGCATAGACTGCGTGGGCGGGAAGCGCTTCACGATTGTGCGCTGCGAACAGCAAAAACTCGGGCTTTGGGTGGCACAAGTTGAACCGATGGCGGCTGACCAAGCGATTCCTGTGCCGCAAGAGCTTGCAGACACGGTAACGGCGTTGCGCCAGCTGATTACTTCGCTTACCAGCCAAGCAAGCGAAGGACAGCGTTTGCCAATGACAAAACCCTATCTTTTCGATGATTGCGGCTGGGTGGCCAACCGCTGGTGCGAGCTGATTCCCATGCAGCCCGCGCAGCGCCACCGCCTGCTGACACTGGATAACCCGTTGATTCGGCTCGAACTGGTACAAGATTTACTGGAAACGGGTGGGTTTTTACGATAGTTTGCCAAGCTCGTTTATAGTTTCCACACCTATTTACCCAATATATACCCAGAGAACTCCCCATGAAAACCAAAGCCGCCGTCGCCTGGCAAGCAGGAAAACCGTTGACCATTGAAACTGTGGACCTGCAAGGCCCCAAATTTGGCGAGGTGCTGGTCGAGATCAAAGCCACCGGCATTTGCCATACCGACTACTACACACTGTCGGGCGCGGACCCGGAAGGCATCTTCCCCGCCATCCTCGGCCACGAAGGCGCGGGCATTGTGGTCGATGTCGGCCTCGGCGTGACGACCCTCAAAAAGGGCGACCACGTCATCCCGCTCTACACCCCCGAATGCCGCCAATGCAAATTTTGCCTGTCGCGCAAGACCAATCTGTGCCAATTGATCCGCGGCACGCAGGGCAAAGGGCTGATGCCCGACGCCACCAGCCGCTTCAGCCTGGACGGCAAGCCGATTTTTCACTACATGGGTACCTCGACCTTCAGCAACTACACCGTCGCACCCGAGATTTCACTCGCCAAAATCCGCGAAGATGCACCGTTTGACAAGGTGTGCTACATCGGCTGTGGTGTCACAACGGGCATTGGCGCGGTGCTGTTCACCGCCAAGGTCGAAGCGGGTGCCAATGTGGTGGTGTTTGGCTTGGGCGGCATCGGTTTGAACGTGATCCAAGGCGCCAAAATGGTCGGCGCTGACAAAATCATCGGCGTGGACATCAACCCCGACCGCCAAGCCATGGCGCGCAAGTTTGGCATGACGCATTTCATCAACCCGAAAGAGGTTGAAGCGGCGGGTGGTAACGTCGTTGATGCGATTGTGCAGATCACAGACGGCGGTGCCGATTACAGCTTTGAATGCATAGGCAACACCAAGGTCATGCGTCAGGCGCTGGAATGCACCCACAAAGGTTGGGGCCGCAGCATCATCATCGGCGTGGCGGAGGCGGGCGCGGAGATCAGCACCCGGCCATTTCAGCTGGTCACCGGCCGCAAGTGGGAAGGCTCGGCCTTTGGCGGTGCGCGTGGCCGTACCGATGTGCCGAAAATTGTCGACTGGTACATGGAGGGCAAGATCAATATCGACGATTTAATTACGCACACGATGCCACTGGAAGACATCAACAAAGGCTTTGAGCTGATGAAAAGCGGGGAGTCGATTCGGGGCGTTGTGTTGTTCTAAAGTAACTGATTTGCCCTGTTGCAGGATGTAACGCAGGGTGCAATGTAGTAAAAAGTTGTATAAAAAGCCCTTAAAGAGTTAATATGCATGTTCAGGTTAACTAAACATGCCTTATGACCGCAAGCAACCACGCACCATCTCTGTCTGACTGGCTGTCTCAGTTGAGGTTGGAGAGTTACGCGGCTTTGTTTCTTAGCAACGACATCACTTTTGCGTTGTTGCCTGAAACCACGGCAGATGATTTGCGCGATATTGGCATCGCTTCTGTCGGTCATCGTCGCATTTTATTAACAGCGATCGCCAAGCTTCAAGCTCAGGCAGCTTCGGATGCAGACCCATCTGGTGGCTTATTTGAAGGCCGCAAGGAAACCCTGCCTGCTGTTTTCAAAGACACAAGCGGTGTGATTGAGGTTTTAGACAAGCCCGACAGCCATCAACACCGACTCTTAACGGTCATGTTTTGCGATTTGGTGGGCTCTACCGAGTTGTCCACGCAGCTGGACACCGAAGATTTACAGCATTTGCTGCAATCCTATCGCGTTTGTTTGCGCGAAGTGGTTCAAAGCCACAAAGGTTACATCGCACAGTATTTAGGCGATGGTATGCTGGTTTATTTTGGCTACCCTGAGACGCAGGAATCAGATTGTGAGCGCGCACTCAGAGCCGCGCTAGACGCCATCGCCGCAGTAAAAGACTTACCCTTGGTGGCCGGCGTTAAGTTGCAAATTCGAGTTGGCTTGGCCACGGGTATGGTGGTGATTGGACGTCTGGTGGGTGCAGGCAACACTGATGAGGTCGGCGCAATAGGTGAAGCACCAAATATGGCAGCGCGCATGCAGAGCCTAGCGCCTGTGGGCGGCGTTGTCGCGTCTGAAACGACGCGTGTGATGGTCGGTGATTTGTTTGAGTTTCGCAGCCTAGGCACGGTCCAGTTAAAAGGCTTTTCTCAATCGCATGCAGCTTGGGAAGTGTTGTCTGAACAAAAAAATCTTAGCCGCTTTCGCGCCAAACGTTTTAAAGGTGCGGCGACCCAATTGATAGGGCGCGAAGTTGAACTGGCTTTTTTGCGTCAGCAGTTTGAACGCTCCCGAACAGGTCGTGGTTCAGTGGTTTTACTCAGTGGTGATGCGGGCTCGGGTAAATCTCATTTAGTGACCCGACTACAGGAAGACGTACGCGCTGGCTTGGCGCAAGCGCCATTGCTACAGTGTTCGCCCGACCACAGTGATGCGCCCTTGTATCCTTTGATCAACTTCATCACCGCCAAAGCCAATTTTCATTTCGCGGACGATCCAGAAGTACAGCGACAAAAACTCACCGCCTTTACCTTGGAATATGGCATTGAAAGCGAGAGCGACTTTTACGCTCTGGCTGATTTACTGGGTTTTAAAAGTTTCAGCGCCGGACATATGCTGGGGCGCAGCCCCGATGATGTCCGTGAACGTATTCAAACGGCGCTGTTGCGCTGGCTGCACTGCTTGGTTCGAGACAACATGCTGGTCGTGGTTGAGGATTTGCATTGGGCAGACCCCAGCACGATGTATTTGCTGCGGAAATTTGCCAGCGAACTGCCTAGACAGCACGCCATGCTGATTGCCACCACACGTCCGACCACGCATGATGTGTTGGACAAAGGGAACCATATCAATGTGCTCCATCTAGACCGATTACCTGAAGCAGATATTCGCGCGATGGTTCTGGCGATTGCGGCACCACATACCATTTCTGAGCAAACCTTGCGCTTGATTGTTGAGCGCTCGGATGGCGTGCCCATCTTTGCCACGGAGCTCACGCGTAGCATCATTTCTAAAGATGGGTTTTCTACTTTTTTCAATGACAAAACGATACCGCAGTCGCTCAGTGAGATCCTTCTCGTGCGCTTAGATCGCTTGCAGCATGGTCGCATGATGGTCGAGCAAGCATCGGTTTTAGGCAGAGAGTTCGAAGTTTCTTTGCTGCGAGCTTGCACCCAAGATCTCACAGAAAACACCGATATCGCATTAGAAGAGCTGCTCAATGCGCAGCTCTTAGTGCAACATTCCTCCCCAAATGAAAAGCTGTTGAGCTTTGACCATGCTTTGGTCAGAGACGCGGTATACCAACGCATGCTGCGTGGAGACAGGGAACGTCTACATGCCAAAGCAGCACAAGTACTCGAGCAGCAGTTTGAGGCATCCAGCAAAGGTGCGCCGCATATTTTGGCCCTGCATTACGCAGAATCCGGCAACCTGGAGCGTGCCGTACACTGTTGGCAACGTGCAGGCGATCTCGCCATCAACCAGCTGGCGCATCAAGAGGCTTTTTCAAGCTATGGCCGGGCCTTGAATTTGTTGGCAAACATGCCTGCGAACAATGCGCGGGATGAAATTGAGTTTCATCTGTGCATGGCTATTGCTGAGCCTTTGATCACCATACGCGGCTCGGGCTCTAGAAAGCTTGCCCATCTGGCACAACGTGCCTACGATTTGTGTATTGCCACCCATCACAGAAGCCACCTAACTTCTGTGCAGTACTTAAAGTGGACGGCCATGCACAGCAGCAGTGAGATGACTCATTTGCACACCATGGCGATGGATATTCGCAAGTTCAGCCAAGAAGGAACGGAGGCTGATCGTTTGCTGGCGCATCGCGCTATGGGCTTTACATGCCTGATTCAAGGAAAATTGGCCACCGCACACGAAGAATTCGATAGTTTTTTAAGGCTGTTTGATCACGAAAAATACGCAAAATCAGTCAGTTTTCAATTCAGCTCGATGAACGATGTCAGCGCCACAGCAAGCGCGATGTCGACGACCTGCCTGCTTCGCAAACTACCTGATGCGGCGAACTACTGGCGTGACAAAGCTTTGACCTGGGCCTTGCGAAGTCACAACCATGTTGCTATTTGTCAGAGCTTGGTGTTTTCTGGCGGTTTTTTCGGCGGATTAAACCGCAACGCCGATGAAATGATGCAGCATATGACGCAGGCACACCACTTTGTGACCAAGCATCAACTAACCCTTTGGACGCCCTACATAGACTTGTGCATGGCACTGAGCCAACTGATGTCGAGCAGCAAGGTCGCCAACGCTAAAAAATACCTCGAACAAGCCACTGCAAGTATGGGGGTTTTGTTGCATCAAAATGGCCCGTACATCACGGTGTGGGCGGTTATGTATGCACGTGCCTGCTTGGTTCATGGCCACATTGAAAGTGGCGCCAGTACTCTGGCGCGTATCGAATCGCGCGTGAATTCCGGTGAAAAATGGATGGAGGCAGAATACATGCGCCTACTGGCCAACTTTCAATATGCGCAGTCGATCATTGATACATCAACCCTGCTACAGACACTGAGCCGTGCACTGGCATTGGCTCACAACCAGGGCGCGCTTATTTTTGTTGATGATATCCAACACGACATCAACACCGCCGAGTTGGCGACGTCATCAACAAGTCAGGACAAGTAGCATGCGTTTGCACGAACAAGAAGTTGTTACGCCGTTTGAGGAACGGTATGCCGCAGATCTGTTGTCGCGGCTCAAAAAACAACTCATAAAAGAACACCCCAACGGCATCATGCCACGAGATGCCCACCCTAAAATGCATGGTTTGGTTGAGGCGGAATTTACAGTTCACAGCGATTTACCCGATATCTACAAAATCGGTGTCTTCAGTCAAGCACAGACCTTCAAAACTTGGGTGCGTTTTTCAAATGCCAACGGCGCAGCACAACCCGACCTCAAACGTGATATTCGTGGCATCGCTCTCAAACTCACGCACGTCCTGGGCGAAAAGTTAAGTGACGAGCCAGACTGTCTTGACAACCAAGATTTTTTACTCATCAGCACTGACACTTTTCTTTGCGACGGCATTCAAACCTTTGCTGGCATGGTGAAAGCCATTCAGGGCTCATGGTGGCAAAAACTTTGCTTCTTTGCAACCCACCCCAGTGTTATTTGGCAGCTAATAAAATCTTTCAAAGTTTTTGCAAATCCACTGCAAATTCGCTATTTCAGTTGTACGCCTTATTTACTTGCTGAACATGTTGTGAAGTATTGCGTCACCCCAGCTCTTGGCGCTAGCGACTTCATTCCGCCTGATCCTGCCGATGATTTTCTGCGTCTGGCGATGAAGCGACAGCTTAGCAGTGCACCCGTTGAGTTTGTATTTGGCATGCAACTGCAAACGAACCCGCGCAGTATGCCGATTGAGGATGCCAGTGTTTGCTGGGATGAACGTGTTTCGCCTTTTGTACCTGTTGCGACCTTGCGCATTCCAATGCAAAACTTTGATACGTCTGAGCGCAATCAACAAGGTGAAAACATGCGTTTTTCTCCTTGGCACTGTCTAGCTGCGCACCGCCCTGTGGGCAGCATCAACCGCGCTAGACGCTTGGTTTACCACAGCATTTCTGAGCTGCGTCGACGTGTCAATGGTGTGAAGTAGCTAGGCAATTTGAGAATTGCTTACGTCGGATCTATCAGGCCACGCGCAATCAAACGCAATGCCGTCAAGCCAGGTACAAAGAAATAGTCACCGCCGCGTGTTTCTACCAAAAGTGGAATGTCACGCACAAATCTTGGTGGTGCATCGCCCGCAGGGTCGGCCGCATGAACGACACTGCTGGGCAAGTGTTTCGAATGGTTGCCCAAGATCACATCTTTGTCATTCGCTTCTCTAAAATCGTTGCCGTAGTTCACCCATTGCTGCTGGATGAATTCGTATTGACGGCCAATATCTGCATTCAGCATCATCATGATGACGCCGTGATCGCCTTTATCGGTGTCTCGTTGGCTGCTGTCGCCATAAGGCAAGCCCCGACGCAAGATACGACGCCGGTTGACCAAAGCACCTGGCGTCTCAAATGCTTTCGCGTTTCTGACGAATTCGCCAGGACAGCTGCCCGCTTTCATTTCCAATGAGGCCCGCGGGTTTAAGCGCCTGATATGGCCACTCATCGGGCAGCGGGCACCGCTCATGTCGTCGTCATAGGTGAAATTGCTCAGCATCGCGTCACGCTGTTCGGGTGAAGCTTTGGCATAGTCTGCGTCCCACAGTTGTTTTGAAGCAGCAGTCGGGGCATTGACCAAGGGTGCGCCATTGTCGCGCCAGCGGCCAACAAATTTTGCGGCCATCAGCTCTGAACCGCCTGGGTAATCAGCGCCTTCTCGTGCCAACAACGCATCAAAAGAAGCCACATTTTGGTGCAATTTACGGTAGATCATGTAGGTACCGTTGCGCGACAACAAGATAGGCGCGGCGGCTGGTGGATACTCCCTCGCCTCGTCGAGGTGCCCATGAAGAAACTCGCCAGTTGCCAAGGGTTGCCAAGTACCGTCGGCCATTTGCTTGCCGCGCCCTTCTATACGCGTGCGTGGGTCTTGTATGCCTTCGAAATAGGGGTCTCCAATACCGTCTGTGTAGCCAAAATGCTCTTTCGGTGTGGGTTGCCCATTTTCAAAAATGATGTGTGCTTCTTGGTAAGGGCAAATATTGTGGTTTGGCGCTCTATGGCCATCAAGTAGTGTCACGGCGCCTGCAGTGGCAAGGATTTGATCGTTCACCCAGTTGTACTGCTGCTCAAGCGCTTCGCGGTTGACTGCATTCAAGGTCAACAACACATGCACAGCTCTGTGGATGTCGTTGTCGCTGCGCCAGACAGGATCCCAATGTTCTGGGCTGCTCGGACCGTTATCGCCAAGAATGTCTTTGCGTTTTTGCATGCCCATGGCAAACTCTGTTGAAAAACTGTTCAGACTCTCAAGTGGCAGGTCTAAGGCTGCCAAGCCAGCGTGTGTCATGGCAATATTTAAGGTCACTTTCGGGCGTGGCAGCCCATCAGGCGCATTGCTCCATGTCGCGGAAGTGGTTATGCTCGGAATAAGCGCCGCCAACCACTGACGTCCCCCGTCGCCATTGCTGATGTTAAGCAACAAATACCGGGCGATAGGAAAACCGAATCGACCATAGGCTCGTACAACATTGCCTTGGATGTCGCATAAATCTAGTTCTTTGGTCATACCGAGTATCTCCGTTTCAAAAAATTCTACAGTTCTGAATTTGATATGCCAGCCTGCCAAGTAGGAGAGGTCACGTCCCTGGGTTTGATGCGCAGCATGAACGCCATGTAGGCTTGCTTTAATTGCGCTGCTGGTAAATCTTGCGTCTCTTGCGCGAAACGAGAAAACTGTTGCTTGACGTACAGCGACTTGAGCTGATCGGCCAAAGGGTCATCATTCGAGCCCACAAAAAATAAAGCGGCATCCATACGGCATTTTTGGGCGTAGGTGACAAAACTTGCCGCGTCGCCAACCCCCTCAAAACCATAACAATATTGCCAAATGGCTTTGATTTCAACTTGCATGTTTTGCCACATGCCTGACAAATACATATCGACATCGCCGTGTAAATTGCTGGTAAAAACCAGATAGCGCGACTGCAGATGATCCGTGTGCGGCAATGCTTTCAATCTTTGCTTGTTGGACTGCAGGATGCGAATATCTGACAACGCATCCCATATGCTGGCACCTGGCAGCGATTCTGTGTAAATATCATCTAAAACAAAAAAACGACCAAGATAGGTGTTGGGTACTTTTGACAAAGGACTCACCTCATGTGTGTTCCACACCTCGAGCTGGTCACGTATCAAGTCTGCATAAAGTCTATTTTTCTCAAACTCTGGTTTAACGGGGCACAGAAGTGTGAGTGCGTAGGCGGCACCTGAAATATTACGATCCATAGTGGCGCTCCTAATCAGCCAGTGCAGGGTTTTGCTGCCGCAAACGATCTGCCACCAAGCGCATTTCTACTTTTTGCGCGGCCATGCTGACAATGGGCGTATGCCGCATGGTTGCCATGTCGTGCTGCAGATCACGCAATAGTTTATGAAAGCTTTTTTGGAACACCGCATCGCCAGCCTGTTCGTCCAGTCGCGCATCAAAATCCATCAGTGCCAAGTGCAATTTTTTAGCACTCTTCACATCGTTGGCCGCCGCCATGGGGTAGGCGTTGTAATAGTGGTCTGTTTGGATTTGGTTGTAGCGTATGTAATCATGAAAAGGCGTCAATGGCACTGACTTGGGGTACCGTATATTCCACTTCCAAAACAGATCCAAACCATCTGGAATGGCAAAGGTGAACGAGTCAATATATTGCTCCCAGCTGCCATTGAAGTTGCTAAAAAACAGCATATAGCTGTAGCGCAAATTCTCTTTGGGCTGATCTGGCGACAACACCGGAAACCCATTGCGCCCCACAATCACCCAGCGCGCATAATGAATCAACGACAGTGTTGCCAAGCCTTTCAGTGTTTTAGGGTTTTTTAATGCAAACCAAAAAAACAGTTTGTTCAACCATGTCGTCCACCATCGAATCGGCGTGATGACATTGATGGCGTAGGCTTTGCCTGCGATATTGGACATACAACTCCCATATCAAAACTTAGTTGTTACATTCTATGTTCGCTTGGTTACAACTCCTAGCAATCGACGTTTATTCGCCACTAAATGTGAATATTCACATCATTGAAAAGCCACTTCAGCAAAACTCCGCAGCTTGCGGCTATGCAGCTGATCTGCTCCGCGCTCACGCAGCAGCTCAATGGCTCGGATGCCGATGCGCAGGTGCTGATCGACCCGCTCGCGGTAAAAATGATTCGCCATACCAGGCAGTTTGATTTCACCGTGCAGCGGCTTGTCGCTCACGCACAGCAAGGTGCCGTAGGGCACGCGGAAGCGGAAACCGTTGGCTGCTATGGTGGCGCTTTCCATGTCCAGCGCGACGGCGCGGCTTTGGCTGAAACGGCGCTGCGGCTGGTTGTTGGGCAACAGCTCCCAGTTGCGGTTGTCGGTGGACGCCACCGTGCCGGTGCGCATGATGCGCTTGAGTTCAGCGCCCTTCATTTGCGTCACATCGGCCACCGCCTGCTCCAGCGCGACCTGGATTTCCGCCAGCGCCGGAATCGGCACCCACAACGGCAGCTCTTCATCGAGCACATGGTCTTCACGCACATAGCCATGTGCCAGCACGTAATCGCCCAGTTGCTGGGTGTTGCGCAGCCCGGCGCAGTGGCCCAACATGATCCACGCGTGTGGACGCAGCACTGCAATATGGTCGGTGATGTTTTTGGCATTGGCTGGCCCGACACCGATATTGACCATGCTGATGCCAGTTCTATCAGCGCGTACCAAGTGGTAGCCCGGCATTTGTGGCAGACGCGGGGGCTGTGCCCCAAGTGCGTCAATGGTTTCTGCCGCCAAGCCGACGCGCCGCGTCACCACGTTGCCGGGTTCGATGAAGGCGATGTAGTCGCTGGCTGGGTTCGCCATTTCTTCATGGCCAAGTTCGACGAACTCGTCGATGTAAAACTGGTAATTGGTGAACAGCACAAAGTTTTGAAACCACTCAGGCGCGGTGCCGGTGTAGTGGCGCAAGCGGTGCAGCGAATAATCCACCCGAGGCGCGGTGAACAGCGACAGCGGCATGGCCTCGCCCGCTTTCGGCTCAAACGTGCCGTTGGCGATGCCGTCGTCCATCGCCGCCAGATCGGGCAGGTCAAACACATCGCGCATCAGCGAGCGGCGCTCCGTACTCATATTGCCTTCGACGTGGTCGTGCTCGGCGAACGAGAAGTGAATCGGTATCGGCTGCGTGCTGGTGCCTATTTCCAGCACAACCTTGTGGTTTTGCAGCAGCAGGCGAAATTGCTCCAAATAATAATTGGCATACAGATCAGGGCGCGTCAGCGTGGTTTCATAGCGGCCCGGTTCCGCGACAAAACCAAAGCTCAAGCGCGCCAAATCGGGCAGCTGCGAGCGCAGCATGGTGTCGGTGTGGATGCGGACAAACGGGTAGCAGGCGCGGATTTTTTGCAGCGTTGCTGGACTCGCATCGCCATCGTCGCTGGCCACAAAACGCTGCATGGCGTGGCGCAAATGCTCGATTTGGGCGCTGTAGATCGTTTGCACATGTGCCAGCGCCGCCGCTGCGTCGGTGAACTGCGCAGGGGGGACGAAAGGCGGGAGCAGGGGCGGGAGGTGGTAAGACATGTGTCTATTGTGCTACGAACAAGTTATAACGGCGTGACAAGTTTCACCGGCTCCCGCATCGTCACAAACTCCTCGGCCGCCGTCGGGTGGATGCCGATGGTGCTGTCAAACATGGTTTTGGTGGCACCGGCTTTCAGGGCGACGGCGAAGCCTTGGACGATTTCACCCGCATCGGGTCCGACCATGTGCAGGCCGACCACGCGGTCGGTGGCGGTTTCGACCAACAGCTTCATGAACGTGCGCTCGGTGCTACCGCTCAAGGTGTGTTTCAACGCTTTGAACTCGCTTTTGAAGACGGTGATAGCGCCAAATTCAGCGCCAAACGCCTTGCGCGCATCGGCTTCTGAGTAGCCCACGGTGCCGATATTCGGGTGGGTGAAGACGGCGGTGGGGATGAACTGGTAGCTCATGCGGCGGGCGGTTTTTCCGGCGGGCGGGCCGAACAGGTGATCGACCAAAACCATCGCCTCACCCAGCGCCACGGGGGTGAGCTGCAGCCGCGCTGTGACGTCGCCCAGGGCGTAGATCGAGGGCACGTTGGTTTGATACTGTTCATTCACCACCACGGCGCCATCGGCACTTTGGCAAACCCCCAGCGTCTCCAGCCCCAAACCCTGCACGTTGGGCACGCGTCCTGTGGCGTACAGCACAGCGTCCACCGTCAGCGTGCCGCCCTGCTCCAGACGCACCTCCAACCCCAAAGCGGTGCTGTGGATGGCGACCACGCCGGCATGCAAGCGCAGATCCACCCCGGTTTTACGCATTTCGGCGGCGATGAAATGGCGAATATCTTCGTCAAAACCGCGCAAAATTTGTTCCCCCCGGTACAGCTGCGTCACCAGTGAGCCCAAGCCGTTGAAGATCGAGGCAAATTCGCAGGCGATGTAGCCACCGCCCACCACCAGCAACCGTTTGGGGAAAGTTGGCAGATCAAACATCTCATTGGAGGTGAGTACGTGTTCACGCCCCGTCATGTGCGGCACGGAAGGCGTGCCACCCGTGGCGATGAGGATATGTTTGGACGAAAAACGCTGGCCATCAGCCGTCTCTACCGTGTTCGCGTCGACCAACGTGGCTCGCTTCAGGATGACCGTCACCCCCGCGCCCGCCAGCAACTGGCCGTAGATGCCGTTCAAACGGCTGATCTCCTTCGCGCGATTGGCCTTGAGGGTTTCCCAATTCAGCGTGGGCGCAGCGCCTTCCCAACCGAAGCCCCGGGACTCTTCAAAACTCTCGGCAAAATGCGCGGCGTAGCTGTAGAGCTTTTTAGGGATGCAGCCGACGTTGACGCAGGTGCCGCCCAGGCCCGCACCCGTCAAACCGCCATCGTCGCCATGGCTGCCATGCACGCCACCCGCTTCGGCCAGGGCAACTTTGGCTCCGCGCTGTGCCGCCATGCGTGCCGCCCGCACGCCACCACTGCCGCCGCCGATGACGAACAGGTCAAATTCATAGGTTTGGTCGGTTTGCATCGTTGATTCTTTCATTTAGAAGTGCTTTTTGCTATAAATAATATAGCTGTTAAGACAATAAATACGCCGGCTATAGCCATTTTTATTGCTATTTTAGTGATTTTTATTGCATTTAGCCACAAAAACCTTATTTGTAACGTATTGATTCTTCCACAGCCAGATAACTATTCGTTTTTCCAGTATGCTGTGTTTTTTTGACTTTTTAGGCTTATTGAAATGACTTTTTTAACATTTACTCCTTCTCGCCACATAGCTGCTGCGTTGCTAACTGGCACGCTCATCGCCCCCGCTTTTGCCCAATCTGAGGCTGCTGCGGCTGCCGCCAAGGAAGCTGGCGCTGTGGTGACAGCCAGTGGTTTGGTGTACCGTTCACTCAAAGACGGCACGGGCGCGCAACCGGCGAGCGCCAGCGACACCGTCAAAGTGCATTACCGTGGCACGCTGCCGGATGGCAAAGAATTTGACAGCTCGTACAAACGCAACGCGCCGATTGACTTCCCGTTGAACCGCGTCATCCCCTGCTGGACCGAAGGCGTGCAGCGCATGAAGGTGGGCGGCAAAGCCAAGCTAACGTGTCCGCCGGGCATCGCTTATGGCGCAAATGGTTCGGGTGGCGTGATTCCGCCGAATGCGACGCTGCATTTTGAAGTCGAGCTGCTTGGCATCAATGGTAAATAAATTGGCCGGTCATTGGCAAACAAATAGCGCAAGATCATGTTGACCTTCAGCTGCTGCGGCAAAGAGAGCGCCCAAGTCCTCGCGGCGCAAACCCAGCTCTTGCGCGGTATCCAGCGCGGTTATGAGCGCGAGTGTTTGCGGGTGGATACCAAGGGAAAGTTAGCGCTCACTTTTCACCCTGACGGCTTGGGCTCTAAGCTCACACATCCGTGGATCACGACTGATTATTCCGAAGCGCTGCTCGAATTCATCACCCCGCCGTCAGCAGACCCCGCTTTTCCGCTGGATTTTTTGCGTGACATTCACCGCTTCAGCGCGGCAAAGCTCGACACCTTGGCAGACAAAGAAGTGATGTGGGCCGGCTCCATGCCCTGCATTTTGAGCCAAGACAAGGACATTCCGTTGGCCGATTACGGCACGTCGAACTCCGCCAAAATGAAGGTCGTGTACCGCGAAGGCTTGGGGCTGCGCTACGGCCGGCACATGCAAACCATCGCCGGTGCGCATTACAACTGGTCGCTGCCGCAGGCGTTTTGGGAGCATTTGCACCAACAATGCCAGTCCAAACTCAGCCTGCAAGACTTCATTTCTGAGCGCTATTTCGGTCTGATTCGCAACTTTTTGCGCTTTGGCTGGCTGGTGCCTTACCTGTTTGGCGCATCACCGGCGATTTGCGAATCGTTCCTACAGGGTCGCAAAGTCGATTTGGAAACCCTGGTTCCTGGTACGTTTTACGGCCCGTACGCCACCAGCTTGCGCATGAGCGACATGGGCTACCAAAACCGGGCGCAGGACAAACTGCATGTCAGCTTCAACTCGCTGGTTGAATACACCACCGCACTAGAATCCGCCATCCGCACGCCCGACCCGTATTACGCCGAGCTGGGCGTGAAGCACGCGGACGGCCATTGGCAGCAGCTCAGCGCCAATTTGCTGCAGGTTGAAAACGAGTTTTACGCCGGTATTCGCCCCAAACGTGTGGGCAAGCACGGCGAACGCCCCGCCAAAGCGCTGCGCACTTACGGTGTGGAATACATAGAAATGCGCTTGTTTGACCTGAACCCGATGGTCGATATTGGCATCTTGCCCGAGCAAAACAGCTTTGCCGACGTGCTGTTGCTGATGTGCCTGTTCCGCGACAGCCCGCCGATTTCTGCCCGCGAGCAGGCCGAAAACGACGAAAACAAACGCCGCATCGTCAACCGGGGCCGTCAGCCCGATTTGCATTTGTTGGTGCACAACCGCGAGCAGCCCTTCCGCCCGATTGCACACGCGTTGTTTGACGACATGGCACCGTTTGCCGAAATGCTGGATGCGGCTTATGGCGGCAACACCTATGCGACAACCATGGCAGCGCTGCGTCAACGCATAGACAACCCGGATTTGACGCCTTCCGCGCAAGTCTTAGCCGCCGCGCGTGACGCGGGTGGTTATTTCAAGTTTGCTAAGCAGATGTCAGAGCAGCACCATGCGAGCTTGCTGGCTGAGCCGCTGGATGCAGAAACTACAGCGCGGTTTGAAGCCAGCGTGGTGGATTCGTTGGCGGAGCAGAAGGCGATGGAAGCTTCAGATAAGGTGAGTTTTGAGGACTATGTGGCGGCTTATTATCGCTGAATTTGCTATGTTAAAAATAGCAGTTTAGGCAATTAATACGCCGGCTAGAGTGCTTTTTTCACCCCACTCACTCCCCCCGCCCTCTCTCGCCCCTGTTGGGCGATAGAGGGAGCCTTCATTTGAGGGTTTGAGAATGGCTAGGCTTCTACTGACGTGCGGTGTTTAGGTCGCTACTTTGTATTCCCGTTCGCCCTGAGGTATCGAAGGGTTTTCTCGCTAAGTCATTGGTTGATAACGGCCAATATCGGCAAAAGCACGCTAGCCCCAAGCTTCTTAGACCGCTCACCACTCCATCCCACGCCGGCATCGGGCAGGTTCGCGTTGTCTTTGAAGGGCATTTCTAGGGTGAAGGCTAGGCAGCTGAACTGTTGGGCGATCCAATTTGTCGCCATGGTTTGGTTGGCTTTGCCTTTTGGCGTTTGTCCGTAGCCTTGCTCGGTTTGGAAGTCTGGGCTGGTGGCCAACCATGATGATTTGAAGGCATTTTCCAGTTGTTCGATCTTGGCTGTGTAGCCTGGGTTGCCTTCGGAACCGGCGACAAAGTTGTAGGGCAGGCCTTCGTCGCCGTGCGCGTCCAGGCACAGGTCAACGCCGAGCTCCAGCATGTTTTGACGGACTAAAAACACCTCGGGCGAGCGCTGCATCGTGGGGGTTTGCCACTCGCGGTTCAGATTCGCGCCCGCTGCGTTGGTGCGCAGGTTGCCGCGCACCGCGCCGTCGGGGTTCATGTTGGGGACGACGTGGAAGACGCATTTAGCCAGCAGCACGCGGCTGACGGGGTCGTCCACATCCAGCAGGCGCTCCAAAAATCCTTCAACAAACCACTCGGCCATGGTCTCGCCGGGGTGCTGGCGGGCGATGAGCCAGATGTTCTTTTTGCTTTGAACAGTAGAAGATGCGTCCGTGATGTGCAGCATATTCATGTCGCGACCATCAATGGTGTGACCCAAGAACTCGCTCTGCACATGCTCAGATTCCGCCGCTGAACCCAACAAATCTAGGTGCCGTTCGTAGGAATACGGCTCGAAATAGGCGAAGTAGAGGCTGTTGGTGTCTGGCGTGATCGTCGCCGCCATCACCTTATTGTCAGATGAAGCGTCAAACGCCGTGTCGATGCGAAACCACAGCTGGCGGTCATAACTGGCGACGACGCGGTAGCCTTCCCAGCCTTTGGGATAAGCGCACTGCGCGGCATTCAAAAACCGCAGCTTGACCGGCACGCCCGCCGCGCCTTGCAGCCGAAAGTGAAACCACTGGGCAAATTCGGCGGCACCTTGGACACCCTGATCGGCGCGGATATTGAGTTGGATATCCTGCGGGTCGGCAAGGCTGACGACTTCTATCGCGCCTGAATCGAATTGGCTAGAAATTGTTAATGTCGGTAGGGTTTTAGGATTCATGTTCACTTGTGGACGTAAGATAGATGCCTCATTATCAATAATTTCCTGCTCAACCCTATGTCCACCACCACCTACCCCCACGTCCAGCTCATGATCAACAACGAATGGCGCGCTGCTAAAAGCAACGCCGTCATTCCCGTGCACAACCCTGCAACGGGCGAGGTCATCGGCAGCGTGTCGCACGCGACGATAGCGGATTTGGACGACGCCTTGGCGGCGACTGCCAAAGGCTTTGAGATCTGGAAAAACACCCCTGCCAACAAACGCAGCGACATCATGCGCGCTGCCGCTGGCTTGCTGCGCGAGCGCGCGCCTGCCATTGCCGAGTTGATGACTTTGGAGCAGGGCAAGCCGCTGGCTGAAGCCAAGGGCGAGCTGGTCATGTCGTCCGACATCATCGAGTGGTTTGCCGAAGAAGGCCGCCGCGTCTACGGCCGTATCGTGCCGCCACGTATGCCCAATGTGCAGCAAATGGTGCTGAAAGAGCCTGTCGGCCCGGTCGCGGCCTTCACACCGTGGAACTTCCCAGTGAACCAAATTGTCCGCAAACTCTCTGCGGCATTGGCGACGGGTTGCTCCATCATCGTCAAAGCGCCAGAAGAGACCCCCGCTTCACCAGCTGAATTGATCAAGGTTTTCATCGATGCCGGTGTTCCCGCAGGCGTGATTGGCTTGGTCTATGGCGACCCAGCCGAGATCAGCAACTACCTGATCCCGCACCCGACCATCCGCAAAATCACCTTCACCGGCTCGACCCCCGTGGGCAAACAGCTCGCCGCCCTGGCAGGCAAACACATGAAACGCGCCACCATGGAGCTGGGCGGCCACGCGCCGGTGATTGTGGCGGCAGATGCGAATGTGGCGCACGCGATCAAGATGATTGCAGCCTTCAAGTTTCGCAACGCGGGGCAGGTGTGTATTTCCCCCACCCGCTTTTTGGTCGATGAGGCCGTGCGTGAAGAATTCGTCGCAGGCTTTTTGGCTTATACCGGGAAAATGAAAGTCGGCTCTGGCCTGGACGCCGCCAACACCATGGGCCCCATGGCCAACGCCCGCCGCGTCACCGCCATGCAGCAGCTGACCGAAGACGCCATCAAACGCGGTGCCACCATCGCCACCGGCGGTGAACGCATCGGCACCACCGGCAACTACTTCGCGCCTACGCTGATTTTGGACGCCCCACTGGACAGCGACGTTTTCAACACCGAGCCCTTCGGCCCCATGGCCGCACTGCGCAGCGTGAAAAACCTGGACGAAGCCATCGCAGAAGCCAACCGCCTCCCCTTCGGCCTGTCCGCCTACGCCTTCACCAGCAGCATCAAAAACGCGCACCAGTTAAGCGCCCAAGTGCAAACCGGCATGTTGTGGATCAACCAACCCGCCATGCCGTGGGCCGAGCTGCCGTTTGGCGGGGTGAAGGATTCGGGCTATGGCTCTGAGGGCGGACCTGAGGCGCTGGATTCGTATTTGAATACCAAGACGGTGGCGATGACGAGTGTTTGAGCTTCGTTAAATTGTGAAATAATAGCCGTAAAACGCTATTATTTTCATAGCTGCTTAGGTAATAAATACGCCGGCTAGAGTGTACTTTTAATTGAAATATAGGCTGGATGTACCGCAATCAATCGCAGTTATCGAGCCCAAACTGATTTTTTTATCAAAATAGAAGCGTTGTAAATAGAAAACTCTCTATTGAGCTGTTCTGTGATCGAGCAAACTAACTTTAACGCAGTCAAATAGTGCTCAACCGCCATCCTAGGATCTATTTGTAGCTTTGCGTATCTCATATTGATCGCATCTTTTCCAGTCGGAAGTGTTTCGAGCAACTCTTTATCAAGTGTAAGACCCAGTTTGTTAGCTTGCTCAAATAATTCAATCAGTTCATGCCCCCAAGGATCTTTTTCAGTAGGAAACTGTTTAATGTAAACTTTTAGCGCTTTCTCTACTGCCAAATTTAGCTCCCAGCATCCAACACAAATATTCTCTTTTTTCTGCGAGAGTATGTCTGAGATACCTTTCTCAATATGTGCCCATATACTGCCAGCCATACCTTTTACATCTTCGTTTAGTCCTGACGCCATCATCAGCGAAATATTTGTCCGTCGGCTCAACGCCACAACCTCTTCTATTTCTCTTTTTAATATTTCAAGCTCAGTTTCTGACAGACTTTCTAACCTTATTTTTACATTGAACAAACTGAGATGGGGCTCATCGGGTTGTAGGTGATCGGGGAAGCTCAACCAAGAAGTCTCTCCTTCTTTTTCAATTTTTGAAGTTGTGACCGGTATATTTAATAAGACAGGCTGATTTCGATATCTAGCAACTCCAGATAATACTTCCCTTTTGGGGGTTTCAGCTAACTGACCATATTTCTCCAAATACCAATCAAATGCATGATTAACTATTATTGAAAAGTGCTCACCAAAAATGACTTCTTCCTTGGTTCCCGTACTAACTTCGATAACATAATCTTGCACAAATAGTATTGATGCTTGAAAGGGTCGCTTATGCACTGACAGACGGCGCTCTTCTAGCACTTCATCTATTTGCGGTAAATGCATATAAATAGCGGCTTTTAAATCTTTCATTCTCAATACCCCACTGATTTCACCAAAACCAAATTAAAGTGCAAAGTCCTTTTAATCCAATTGCTTCAGTGTTTTATAGGTTAAGCCTTGATTCGTTGCTTTGATTATTTCAAAACGTGCACCACGGTATCCAACAACTTTGCTTTCTGCGAGGTCATACTTCAGGTCTTGTGAGAAGGCGGGGCGAGCTGTATCGTCCTTAAACTCTCTGTAAAGGATAGAAACTACGTTTTGTGCGATACCTGTGTACACAAGCTCCTTCCTAAAGCTGAGTTCATCTCGCGTTTGTTGAACTGACCTCGTAAATGGAATGCCACTCTTTGGATATGACAATGGGATAGAGTTTTGGGCGAGTGCATAAAATTCAGTTTTTTGTGAGTCAGAATCAGCAACGTATATACCCCACTGCAATTTCGCAGGCTTGCCATTTATTAATGATTTGCCCTCTTTGGCTTCATAGTACTTTCCAAAAGCATCTTTGCCCTTTTCGACATACCTGCCCGAAAGAGCAGTCCACACAAATTTTTCCCCGAGGTTCTCAGTTGAATGTTCGATTGCTTGTTCAATATCTATTGCTGGAATGCTTGTCTGTTTATCTTTTGAAACAAGACTTTCGCCAACCTCAACCGTCTTGATCTCACCTATAGCAGGCAAATCCGTAATAGATGGTGAATGATAAGTGGGCGTGTAGGTGCGTTTGAGATTTTCGCTGGGCACGGGTGCGGCACATCCTTGCATGAGCAATATCCCAAGAGTAGAAGCGGCAATAAGTGTTATCTGTTTAAGTTTCATTGAAATCCATTTAAGAAAATTGTGCGTGATTTAGAATGCTGTAATGATAAGCTTGCATTCATCATAGCATTTGAAAACTACACTTATATTTTCGGCAGGTTTACTATTATTTTCATAGCTTCTTAGGCAATAAATAC
Organism: Polaromonas sp.; assembly: GCA_043740415.1. GTDB lineage: Bacteria > Pseudomonadota > Gammaproteobacteria > Burkholderiales > Burkholderiaceae_C > Aalborgiella. The sequence continues at coordinate 22,502 of JAYUCJ010000036.1, forward strand.
GCCGGCTGTAGCCATAAATAGCCTTTAAAACGGCATATTTTACGAAAATGCAGCTAAAAACCTAACTTTTGGCTCAAAATTCACTCAAAACCCGAATTTTACCCCTCAAATCCGCCTCTAGCCGGCGTATTTATTGCCTAGACTGCTATCAACTCAATAGCAGATTGGCGTATCGCATCCAGCGCTTTGCCTGCGGTGTACAGGTTTGAGCCCATGCCGAAGCCACTGGCGCCGGCTTGCAGGTAGGCGGGCATGTTGGTGGGGGTGATGCCGCCTACGGGGATGAGCAGGCAATCGGCGGGGAGCACGGCGCGCATGGCTTTGACGGCGCTGGGGGGGACTAGGTCGGCGGGGAAGAACTTCAAGCCCTGCGCGCCGGCGTCCAGCGCGGCGAAGGCTTCTGTGGGGGTGACGACGCCGGGCAGGCAGACCAGGCCCAGACCAACCGCCGCGCGAATCACGTCAATATTGCAATTGGGCGAGACGATGAGCTGGCCACCTGCGTCGTAGACGGCTTGCACGTCCTCCACGGTCATCACCGTGCCAGCGCCTACCAGGGCGTGCGGCAGCGATTGGCGCAGGATGTGGATGCTCTCGAGCGGCGACGGCGAATTCAGCGGCACTTCAAGGATGCGAAAACCGGCTTGCCACAGCACATCGCCCACAGGTTGCGCTTCGACGGGCGTTAAGCCACGCAGGATGGCGACCAGTTTGCAGTCGGCAAGGTGGCGGCGCAGCGTGGATGCGGCTGAGGTGTAAGGGTGTGATGCTTGAGGGGTTTGTATCGTCATAGTGATGTCGTCATGTAGGTGCCGAAATTTGACCATAAATGCTGTGCAACCCCGCCCAAGCGGCTTGGTTGCCGATGGCGCGGGTTTGCACGCCCAGGTGGGCAAAGGCCAGGTTGTAACGCTCGCACAAGGCGGGCGAGCCGATGACGATGACTTCGCTACTGGCTGGGAGTCGCATGGCGGCCAGCTCGTCGCCAATCACCAAGCCGGATAAGTAACTGGCGGCCTGCGCGGGCTGCAGCGCGTTGAACAGCGATTTGACGCGGGTGCTGAAGGCGTTGCCCAGCAGGCTTTGGCCGGATGCGATGCTGCTTTGAGCGCGGTCAATGCCTTGCAAGAAGGCGGATTCATCCAAAGGTGCGGGGTTGGATGACGCCTTTTCTCCCAACTCTGGCAAGCTTTTGGCCAAGATGGAGTGCTGCGCCAGCAGGGCGTAAAACTCGCCGGTCATGAAGGTGTTGAATTGGGTGATCGCTCCCCCCGCAAGCTGAACCCATTTGCTGTGCGTGCCGGGCAACACCATGGTGGCGTCTTGCACGCCGAGCACGGCGGCGGCGCCGAAAACCTGGGTTTCTTCGCCGCGCATGACGTCGTCAAACCCATTTCGCACACCGGGAACGATGGCGATGTTGAGATCTGTATTGCCCGTATCCACCCAACCGAGCGCGGCGGCGATGTCTGACGCTGTTGCCGGGCAGGGGCAATAGGGCACTTCTAGCAGGCCGTTTTTGCTGCCTATCATGCCCGACAGCAGAAACATCTTGCCACCCGCAGCCACTTCATTTGTTGTCAAGCGCTCACACGTGGTGACCAAATACGGCACAAACTCGTCGGGCTGGAAGCCCAAAATACCGCGCGGTGTGGACAACTCATCCAGCACATCGCCATTCGGGGCTACCAAAGCGGCACGAAAGGAAGACGTGCCCCAATCGACGGCGATGACAGCTTGGCTTGGCTTCATGGACTTGGGAACGAAGTGGGGGTGGTCATGGCCGAATTATCGTGGTATCTTAGTTTGTCGAACAAGCATCCCTTCATTTTGCCATTGACCGAGGAATCCCCATGAGCGCTGCACAAACTTCCACATCCACATTGGCCACCTTCCCCAGTCTGCGCGGGCAGCGCGTTTTTGTGACGGGGGGTGGCACCGGTATCGGCGCGGCCATCGTCGAAGCCTTTGCCGAGCAGGGAGCACAAGTCGCGTTTATTGACCTTGCAGAAGCAGAAAGTGCACAACTGTCTGACAAAGTTGCTGCCAACGGGCACCTAAAACCTTGGTGGCGGGTGTGTGATGTGCGTGATGTCACCGCTTTGCAGCACACCATTGAAACCGCCGTGACGGAACTGGGCGATTTTTCAACCTTGGTCAACAACGTGGCGCGGGACGACCGCCACACGCTTGAATCAGTCACCCCCGAATATTGGGATGAACGCATGGCCGTCAACCAGCGGCCAGCGTTTTTTGCGATCCAGGCCATAGTCCCGGGCATGCGTCGTTTAAAGGGTGGCGCCATCATCAATTTTGGTTCGACCGGCTGGCAGACCAAGGGTGGGAATTACCCCTGTTACGCCATCGCCAAGTCATCCGTGAACGGCTTGACGCGGGGTTTGGCGGAAAGTTTGGGCGCGGACAGAATACGCATCAACACCGTCTCGCCGGGCTGGGTGATGACCGAGCGCCAGATCAAGCTGTGGCTCAATGCGGAAGGCGAAGAAGCGATCAAACGCAACCAGTGCCTGCCCGATAAATTGCAACCCTCGGATGTCGCCCGCATGGTGCTGTTTTTGGCGTCGGACGATGGGGCAATGTGCACGGCGCAGGAGTTCAAGGTCGATGCGGGTTGGAACTAAATTTCGAAATGTTGGACGATTTGCAAACTTGTGTCTATGATATTGTGTCTGCGCTGCAAAGCACGGAGCAACATTATCCACACAACTTTAAATTGGAGATATATGAAAGCACGTAGAGACACTCTCAAAGCATTGGCCGCCGCACTTACCCTGGGTTTCGCCTTTGGCGCTCCTGTTGCCAACGCGCAAGACAAAGGCACCGTTGGTGTTGCGATGCCAACCAAAACATCAACCCGCTGGGTGAGCGACGGCAACAGCATGGTCGCCGCTTTGGCAGCCAAAGGCTACAAAGCCGACTTGCAATACGCCGATGACGATATCCCGAATCAATTGGCACAAATCGAAAACATGATCACCAAGGGCGTGAAGGTGCTGGTGATCGCGGCGATCGACGGCTCCACCCTGTCCAATGCGCTACAAAAAGCGGCCGACAAAGGCATCAAGGTTGTGGCGTATGACCGCCTGATCGTTGGCAGCAAGAACGTGGATTACTATGCGACATTTGACAACTTCCAAGTTGGCGTGCTGCAAGCGCAGTCGTTAGAGAAAGCTCTTGGTTTGAAAGAAGGCAAGGGCCCATTCAACATCGAACTCTTCGGCGGCTCAGCTGACGACAACAACGCTTTCTTCTTCTATGACGGCGCGATGTCTGTGCTTGACCCGTATATCAAGAGCGGCAAACTGGTGGTGCAGAGCAAACAAGTCGGCATGAGCAAAGTATCGACCCTGCGCTGGGATGGCGCAGTCGCGCAAGCGCGCATGGACAACTTGCTGAGCGCCTACTATGGCAAAGCCAAAGTGAATGCTGTGTTGTCGCCGTATGACGGTTTGAGCATCGGTATTTTGTCATCGCTCAAAGGCGTGGGTTACGGCAGCGCTGGCCAGCCCTACCCCTTTGTGAGCGGCCAAGATGCCGAAGTGCCATCGGTCAAATCCATCATCCGCAAAGAGCAGTATTCCACCATCTTCAAAGACACGCGCGAGCTGGCCAAAGTGACGGCCAACATGGTCGATGCCATGATGAGCGGCAAAACCGTCGAGATCAACGACACCAAGACCTACAACAACAAGGTCAAGGTCGTTCCGTCTTATTTGCTGAAGCCGGTCAGCGTGGATTTGTCCAATTACAAGACAGTCCTGGTGGGCAGCGGCTACATCAAAGAAGAGCAGCTGAAATAAAAGCAGGCTCATCAAGCCCAACATAATCAAGTCCAAACAAAAGGCTCTGTGCCGATAAGCGCAGAGCCTTTTTACATTCTGGGCGCATTGTCATACGATGTAGGCAACTTGGACAACCCAAAACCATGGCAAAAACAGCAGATTTAGTGGTTAACGGGAGGCAATATGGCTGATCCCATTCTGGAAATGCGCGGCATCACCAAAGCCTTCCACAGCGTGAAAGCGCTGAACAATGTCAATTTAACCGTGCAAGCGGGCCAAATTCACGCCATCGTGGGTGAAAACGGCGCCGGCAAATCGACCCTGATGAAGGTCCTCAGCGGTGTTTACCCCGCTGGTGATTACGAAGGCGAGATCAAATTTCTCGGTGAACCCTGCCGTTTCAAAGGCATTGCCGACAGTGAGCACAAAGGCATCATCATCATCCACCAAGAGCTGGCCTTGGTGCCCTTGTTGTCCATCACCGAAAATATTTTTCTGGGCAATGAGCAAGCCACGTATGGCGTGATCGACTGGAATACTTCGTACCTAAAAACACAAGCCTTGCTTAAAAAAGTAGGCTTGAAAGAATCGCCCAACGCACTGATCACCAATCTGGGGGTGGGCAAACAGCAGCTGATCGAAATTGCCAAAGCCTTGTCCAAGGAAGTCAAACTCTTGATTTTGGATGAGCCCACCGCGAGCTTGAACGAAACCGACAGCGACGCTTTGCTAGCGTTGCTTTTAGAGCTCAAACGCCAAGGTATCGCCTGCATTTTGATCTCGCACAAACTCAACGAAATCGCCAAAGTGGCTGATGCCATCACCGTGCTGCGCGATGGCGCTACGGTCGCCTCGCTTGATTGCGCACAGGAGTCGATCAGCGAAGATCAAGTCATCAAATACATGGTGGGTCGTGAAATGGCGGACCGCTACCCCAAGCGCACCCCCAACATTGGCGCTACCGTTTTTGAGATCAAAAACTGGCAAGTACACCACGATGTGCATGCCGAGCGGCAAGTCATCAAAGGCGTCGACTTGCATGTCAAACGCGGCGAGATTGTTGGCATTGCTGGGTTGATGGGGGCGGGACGCACTGAATTGGCGATGAGCGTTTTTGGACGAACCTACGGCCAAGGCATCAGCGGCGAAGTTCTTCTGCATGGCAAGGTCATTGATACCAGCACCGTACAAAAAGCCATCGACCATGGCATTGCCTATGTCACCGAAGACCGCAAAGGCTACGGTTTGGTTTTAGACGAGACCATTGCCTGGAACACCACGCTGGCCAACTTGGAAGCGGTCTCTAGCTACATGGTGATTGACGAAGGCGTTGAATTCAAAGTGGCGGAAGACTATCGCCAAAAACTCAACATTCGCAGCCCGAATGTGTTTGCGCGCACCGTCAATTTATCAGGCGGTAACCAGCAAAAGGTTGTGTTGAGCAAATGGTTGTTTTCCAATCCCGAAGTGCTCATCCTTGACGAACCCACGCGAGGCATTGACGTGGGCGCGAAGTACGAGATCTACACCATCATTGCGCAACTGGCCAGTGAGGGCAAGTGCGTGATCATGATTTCCAGTGAGATGCCAGAACTGCTGGGCATGTGCGACCGCATTTGCGTGCTCAACGAAGGCCGGTTTGTGGCTGAATTTACAGCCGCAGAAGCCACCCAAGAAAAAATTATGCGGTCTATCGTGACATCAGGAGTGAATTGACATGGCAACTACAACCAATTTAGAAACTATAAAGCCTACCGGCGGGGCAGGTTTCCTAAAAAACAACCTGCGCGAGTATGGCTTGCTGATTTCACTCGTCGCCATCATGGTGTTTTTTCAAGTGATGACGAACGGCACGCTGTTTCAACCGCTGAATCTGACCAACTTGATTCTGCAAAACAGCTACATCATTGTGATGGCACTGGGGATGTTGCTGGTGATTGTGGCGGGACACATCGACCTGTCGGTGGGTTCCGTGAGCGGGTTTATTGGCGCGGTCGCCGCCGTGTTGATGGTCGAGTATGAGATGCATTTTGTGCCTGCCACGCTGATTTGCCTGGTTTTAGGGGGTGCCATTGGTGCGGCACAGGGCTACTGGGTGGCGTTTTACAAAATACCGTCATTCATCGTGACGCTGGCTGGCATGCTGGTGTTCAAGGGTTTGGCGCTTGCGGTGCTGGGTGGTTCATCCGTCGGCCCATTTCCCGCAGATTTTCAACTATTGAGCACCGGTTTCATCCCTGACCCGTTCTCGGGTGAGAACCTGCGTATCTTGTCTTTGGTGGTGGGTGTTGTGATCGCCTTGGGTTTGCTCATCAGCAAAGTGCGCGACCGGGCGGACCGCATCAAACACGGCATGGACAACGAGCCGACCGCCTTTTTTATTTTGAAAAATTTAGTTTTTGTCGCCATGATCATCGCGTTCAGCTACCTGCTGTCGTCCTACAAAGGTTTGCCCAATGTGCTGATTGTGATGCTCTTGTTGATGTTTGCTTATGACTTCGTGACCTCTAAAACAACGCTTGGCCGACGCATTTATGCACTGGGTGGCAACGAGAAAGCGGCGCGCTTGTCCGGCATCAAAACCGAGCGTTTGACTTTTTACACCTTCATCAACATGGGGGTGTTGGCGGCCTTGGCGGGTTTGATATTTGCTGCGCGTTTGAACACCGCCACCCCCAAAGCAGGCCTGGGTTTTGAATTGGATGTGATTGCCGCCTGCTTTATCGGCGGGGCATCGGCTTCTGGCGGTGTGGGCAAGGTGCTGGGTGCTGTGATTGGCGCGTTCATCATGGGTGTGATGAACAATGGCATGTCCATCATGGGGATTGGCATTGATTGGCAGCAAGTCATCAAAGGCCTTGTCTTGCTGGCCGCTGTGTGTGTGGATGTTTATAACAAAAACAAAACGAATTGATCATGACGACCTCTACTAATACGGTTGCTCAAACTGTCTCAACTGCACGTTTTAAAGGCGTCTTCCCGGTCGTTCCAACCACCTTCACAGCATCGGGTGAGCTGGATCTTGCGAGCCAAAAACGCGCTGTCGATTTCATGATCGATGCTGGTTCCAACGGTTTGTGCATTTTGGCGAATTTTTCAGAACAATTTGTGCTAACCGACGCTGAGCGCGAAGTCTTGACCACCACAATTCTTGAGCACGTCAAAGGTCGTGTGCCCGTGATTGTGACCACCACCCACTTCAGCACGCAAATCTGTGCTGAGCGCAGCCTACGTGCTCAGCAAGCCGGTGCCGCCATGGTGATGGTGATGCCGCCCTACCACGGTGCAACGATACGCGTACCAGAAACGCAAACTGTCGAGTTCTTTAGTCGGCTGTCGGATGCCCTCGACATCCCCATCATGATTCAAGACGCCCCCGTCAGTGGCACCACGCTGCCTGCTGCTTTGTTGGCGCGCATGGCCAACGAGATCAAACAGGTCTCATACTTCAAAATTGAAACGCCCGGTGCTGCGTCAAAATTGCGTGAATTGATCCGCTTGGGTGGCGCAGCTGTTGAAGGTCCATGGGATGGCGAAGAAGCGATCACGCTGATGCCAGACTTGGAAGCCGGTGCCACAGGTGCCATGACGGGTGGTGCCTACCCAGACGGGATTCGCAAGATTGTGGATGCCTTTGCAGCTGGCAAACGTGAGGAAGCCGCTGGTTTGTACCAACAATGGCTGCCACTGATCAACTACGAGAATCGCCAAAGTGGCTTGCTGGCCTGCAAGTCGTTGATGCAAGAAGGTGGCGTGATCGCGTGCGAAGCACCACGCCACCCCTTCCCCGCACAACATCCTGATACCCGTGCCGGACTGATTGAAACCGCTAGGCGCTTAGACCCCATGGTTCTGCGCTGGGGCAAGTAAACATAGAAAACATAGAAAGTAGAACCGTCATGTCACTGAATCCTGTTATTTCGATGTTGGGCCGTCGCCTACGCTTGGCCGTGATCGGCGGTGGGCCGGGTTCGTTCATCGGCGCCATGCACCGTCAGGCGGCGCGGCTGGATGACCGCTACGAACTGGTAGCCGCAGCGTTGTCGTCTGATGCGCAAAAATCCATACACGCAGGGCGTGAATTGGGTTTGCAGGCGGAACGCTGCTACCCGGACGGCATGGCTTTGTTAAAAGCCGAAGCGGCGCGCAACAATGACGCTGGTGATGGCGCAGACGTGGTGGCCATCATGACGCCGAACGACAGCCATTTTGAATTTGCTTTTGCCGCTTTGGCCTTGGGTTTTGATGTGATTTGCGACAAACCGATGACCAACACCCTGCTGGAAGCCACGCAATTGCACCAACGGGTGAAGGACACGGGTTTGGTGTTTTGCCTGACGCACAACTACACCGGCTACCCCATGGTGCGCCAAGCCAAAGCGATGGTGGCTAAAGGCGAGTTGGGCGAGCTTCGGCTGGTGCAAGTGGAATATGTGCAAGGCGGCCGCGCCGCAGCAGGGCCTGGTAAAAAGGCATGGAAAGAAGACCCGCAGCGCGGTGGCCCGTCACTGGTGATGGGCGACATTGGTACCCATGCGCACAATTTGCTGCGCTTCATCACCGGGCTGGAAGTGAGTCAGGTGGCAGCCGAAGTCGGCAGCATCGTGCCCGATCGGGTCACACACGACTTTGCGGGGGCGCTGTTGCGTATGAACAATGGCCTGATCAATAGGGTACATGGCAGCTTTTGGGTGACGCAGGCGGCTGCCGGTGTGGAAAACGCACTGCGTATTCGCGTCAGCGGCTCGCTAGGCAGCTTGGAGTGGCAACAGGAATGCCCGCAAGCCTTGACCTTCAAGCCACTGGGTGCGCCTTCGCAAAATCGTACCCCGAACGGCCCTGGAACCCTGCCGTTGGCGGCCCGCTCATCACGCATCGTGGCGGGGCATCCTGAAGGTTTTCACGAAGGCTTTGCGAATTTGTACACAGATGCGGCCGAAGCCATCGCGGCGCGGCGCTCGGGTCAAGCGGTTGACCCATTGGCGTTGCACTTCCCGAACGCCTTAGATGGTTTGCTTGGGGTACAGTTTGTGGCGGCGGTGATCCAGTCCAGCGCGCGTGATGGCGCATGGACGGCGGTTTAACTGCTTACTGAAACAACTTTTCAGCCTTCAACAGCGTCAGCACGCCCATCACCGCAAAAATACCAGCGGCGATGCTGTGCACCAGCTTCATGGGAATCTTGTCGGCAAATTTGTTCCCCACAAAAACAGCCGGCACATCAGCGATCAGCATGCCCAGCGTGGTACCGATAACCACCAAGAGCGGCGCACCATAGTGAGCCGCTAACGCGACAGTGGCGATTTGGGTTTTGTCGCCCATTTCGGCCAGGAAAAAGGTCACCAAGGTTGCGCCAAACACGCCTAGTTTTTGCGCGATTTGCGTTTCTTCTTCCTCGATTTTGTCGGGGATCAAGGTCCAGACTGCCATGCCGATGAACGACAAACCCAGCACCCAGCGCATGACTTCGGGGCTGACGACGCTGGTGATCCAGGCGCCAAAAACACCGGCCAAGCCGTGGTTGACCAAGGTTGCGAGCAAGATGCCGAGAATGATAGGAACAGGTTTTTTAAAGCGGGCGGCGAGGATAAAGGCCAAGAGTTGCGTTTTGTCGCCCATTTCGGCCAAGGCGACCACGCCGGTAGAGATGAAGAGTGCTTCCATAAGAAGCTTCCATCATAGCAAGACCTTCAGCCGCGCACACTTCGCATCAAGGTGCTTTTGCCAAACAAACTTTCAATCAAATCCACCGCCAGCTCAGCCGTTTGATTCCGCACGTCAAGCGCGGGATTCAGCTCCACCACATCCAACGACCCTAAGCGGCCCGTATCGGCCACCATTTCCATGCACAGCTGCGCCTCGCGGTAGGTTGGGCCACCGCGCACCGTCGTGCCGACACCGGGCGCGATATCGGCATCGAGAAAATCGACGTCCAAGCTGACGTGCAAATGGGTGTTGTCATCAACCAGCGCCAAGGCCAGCGCCATGGCGTGGCGCATGCCCATCTCGTCGATGTAGCGCATGTCAAACACCTCGATGCCCATGTCATGCACCAGCTGTTTTTCACCGGCATCGACACTGCGGATACCGATTTGGCGCAGTTCTTTGGGGTTCAACGCTGGTTTTTCAGCGCTATAGCCGCCGATTTCAACCAACTCTTTCGGGCCATGGCCACACAAGCAGGCGACGGGCATGCCGTGGATGTTGCCGCTGGGCGTGAGTGTGGCGGTGTTGAAGTCGGCATGGGCGTCAAACCACAGCACACGGAGTTTTTTGCCCGTCTCGCGGCAATGCCTAGCTACTGCACTGATGGAACCAATACCCAAGCAGTGGTCGCCGCCCAGCATGATGGGCAAGTGCCCAGCCTGCAGCTCGGCGTACATGGCGTCGTGCAACAACTGGTTCCATTGCACAACTTCTGGCAAATGCCTAAAACCGTTCACAGCGGCTTGCCAGGGGTTGGCTGGACCGGCCAAATTGCCGCAATCTTTGACCGTCAAGCCAAACTGCGCGATCGCTTGTGCAAGGCCCGCAACCCGCAGCGCTTCTGGTCCCATGCGTGCGCCCAGCGTGCCCGCACCAATGTCGGTCGGCACGCCAATCAAGCTGACGGTTTGTGGGTGCTGAGAAGTTGTCATGGGCTCTGGTAATTTCAGTGATTTTCCTATGATTATGACGTTTCACGATAATGGGGGGATGACATCTAATACAAATGCGAACAGTTTCGCCGCCCTGCCCCTGAACCCCGCCACGCTGGCCAACCTGGAGAAACTCGGCTACACCGAGATGACGGCCATCCAAGCGGCCAGTTTGCCCATTGCCCTGTTGGGCAAAGATTTGATCGCCCAAGCCAAAACCGGCAGTGGCAAAACCGCCGCTTTTGCCTTGGCGCTGCTGGCGAACCTGAACCCGCGCCGCTTTGCGGTGCAGGCTTTGGTGCTGTGCCCGACCCGCGAACTGGCCGATCAGGTGACGACCGAGCTGCGCCGCTTGGCGCGGGCCGAAGAAAATATCAAAATCGTGACCCTGTGTGGCGGCGTGCCGCTGCGGGGACAGCGTGCCAGCTTGGAACATGGGGCGCACATCGTCGTAGGTACACCCGGACGTGTGATGGATCATATGGCGCGTGAGTATTTGTCGCTGGAAGCACTTAATACGCTGGTGCTGGACGAAGCCGACCGCATGCTGGACATGGGCTTTCTGGACGACATCGTGACCGTGGTGAAACAGTGCCCGAAAGAGCGCCAAACCCTCTTGTTTTCAGCCACCTACCCCGAAGGCATTGCCGGCATCGCCAACAAGTTCATGCGCGAGCCGCAGACCATCAAGGTCGAATCGCAACACGCCGAGAACCTGATCGAGCAGCGCTTTTACCAAGTCACGCGCGCCGAACGCCTGCCGACCGTGGCGCTGCTGCTGAACCATTTCCGCCCCATCAGCACGCTGGCCTTTTGCAACACCAAAAACCAATGCCGTGAGCTGGTGGCGCTGCTGCAGGCACAGGGTTTCAGCGCGCTGGCGCTGTACGGCGAGCTGGAACAGCGCGAGCGCGACCAGGTGCTGGTGCAATTTGCCAACCGCAGCTGCTCGGTGCTGGTGGCCACCGACGTGGCAGCGCGCGGGCTGGACATCGACCAGCTCGAGGCGGTTATCAACGTTGACATCACACCCGACCCGCAGGTGCACACGCACCGCATCGGCCGCACGGGACGCATCGACGCGAAGGGCCTGGCGCTGAGCCTGGCGAGCCTGGATGAAATGGGCAGCGTCGGCAAGATCGAACAGATGCAGGCACGCGAGAGCGACTGGCACAAGCTCGACGAACTGGTCGCCGCGAAGGGCGGGCCGCTGCGCCCGCCGATGGCCACGCTGCAGATCGTCGGTGGCCGCAAGGACAAGATCCGCCCCGGTGACGTGCTGGGCGCACTGACCGGTGACGCGGGTTTTTCCGGCAGTCAAATCGGCAAGATCAACGTCAATGAGTTCTCGACCTATGTGGCGGTCGATCGGCAGATTGCGGCAGCGGCTGTTCAGCGCCTGGCGGCCGGCAAGATCAAGGGCAAGCGCGTGAAGGTGCGGCTGATGCAGGGATAGCGCGGCTGCCTGGCGCAAACGCAATCCCGGGTCTTGAGCGCTTTTCAATGGGTGCGCGTGGCCCCGGAGATTTCAAACTCACCACCGCAGAGGCGCAGAGAACGCAGAGGGTCGCAGAGAAGACAAGTCATTTTTCTGCTGATTGGCAAGGCGCTTCAGCTGTCAGCCCTGCTGGCTCTCGCCACCCTCACCCCAACCCTCTCCCGCGAGCGGGAGAGGGAGAGGGAGAGGGAGCATGCCGGCTCCCTCTCCCGCGTACTCGCGGGAGAGGGTTGGGGAGAGGGTGGATCGAGCTCGCAAGGCCTGCGGCTGAAGCTCCTTACCAATCAGATTTTTTCTTACTCTGCGCAACTCTGCGTCACTCCGCGCCTCTGCGGTGAGTGAGTTGGCTCTTGCTTTGAAGATGTCGCCGGCCACGCTTTCAGGTCAGCAAGTTCCACAGCACCAGGCCGATCATCGCCAACCCCAGGGTCAGGCCGTACAGCGCGCTGATGACGGCGGCGCGCAGCAGGCGCGGCCAGAAGCGCCCGCCATAGACGCGCCGCAGCGCCAGCATCGCGTACACCGGCATCGTGCCGATCGCCAGCGTCGCGAGCCAGACCGAATCGGGCAGCGCGAAGGCCAGCGCGATGAACCAGAACGCGTGCAGGTGCAGCGCGAACACCAGGTGCTCGGTGTAGCGCAAGCGCCGGTTGCGGTAGGCCAGCTTGAGCCACAGCGCGAAGCTCGGCACCAGCACAAACATGGCCGCGCCCAGGTTCGCCACGAAGCGCTCGCCGAAGCGCTCGATCTCGCGCTGGAACGCCGGGCCGTCGAGGTCGACCCGCGCCTTCAGCCGGCGGCACAGCCAGGGCGGCAGGTCGGTGCAATAGAACTCGCCGTTCTTCATGCCGGCGCGGCCGCCGGCGATGGTGATCGGGATCGCCTCGGCCTGCTTCGGGTCGAAGCCCTTCGTCGTCGCCAGGTCCATCTGCACGCCGCTCAGCACCCGCACCAGCAGCAGCGTGACGACGCTGATCGTCAGGTACAGGCGCAGCGGCAGCACATAGTGTTTGCGCCGCCCGGCGAGGTACTGGCGGGTCAGCTCGCCGGGCTGGAGCAGCAGCAGTCTCAAGGTGCGCCACAGCGCGCCTTCGGTCGACAGATAGGCGCCGCCGAATTGCTGCACGAACGTGAGCAGCGTCGGCGGCTTGAGGTTCGTCTCCTGGCCGCAGGCCGGGCAGAAGTTCGGCCGGGGCATGGCCAGGGCTTGCTTGCAGTTCAGGCACGCGGCCGGCAGCGGCTCGATGAGTGCGGGGCTCGGCATGGGCCGCACCTTACCGCAGCGGCTGCGGTGCCGGCCCGGCTTCAATGGGACCGGGCATGACGACCGCCGCGACCCCCGTGCTGCGCCTGCGCGGCATCACCAAACGCTTCGGCAGCCTGGTCGCGAACGACGCCATCTCGCTCGACCTCGCGGCCGGCGAGGTGCTCGCGCTGCTCGGCGAGAACGGCGCCGGCAAGAGCACCTTGATGTCGATTCTGTTCGGCCACTACCTTGCCGACGCGGGCAGCATCGAAGCCTTCGGCCAGCCCTTGCCACCGGGCGACACGCGCGCCGCACTCGCCGCCGGCATCGGCATGGTGCACCAGCACTTCACGCTGGCCGACAACCTGAGCGTGCTCGACAACCTGACGCTCGGCAGCGAGCCGCTGTGGCAGGTGTTTTCGCGCCGCGCGGCGGCACGCCGCGCGCTGGCCGAAACCGCGCAGCGCTTCGGCCTGCAGGTGAACCCCGACGCGTTGATCCGCGACCTGTCGGTCGGCGAGCGCCAGCGCGTCGAAATCCTCAAGGCGCTGGTGCCGATGGGGCGGCGGCCGGGTGCGCGCATCCTGATCCTCGACGAGCCGACGGCGGTGCTGACGCCGGCCGAGTCCGAGTCGCTGTTCGCGACTTTGCAGCAGCTCGTCGCGCAAGGCCTGGCAGTGATCTTCATCAGCCACAAGCTCGGCGAGGTGCTGCGCGTATCGCAGCGGATTGCGGTGCTGCGCGCCGGCCGGCTGGTGGCGACGCTGGCAGCGCACGAGGCCACGCAGGCCACGCTGGCCGGCTTGATGGTCGGGCGCCAGGTCGAGGCGCCAACGCGCAGCGAACGCGGCGCCGGCGCGGTGGTCTGTGCATTGAAGGGCGTGAGCGTGAATGGCGTGAAGGGCGCGGTGGGAGCCGGCCTCGGCAAGGGGCTGGCCGGCATCGACCTCGAGCTGCGGGCCGGCGAGATCGTCGCCATCGCCGGTGTGTCGGGCAACGGCCAGCAAGCGCTCGCTGAATTGCTGTGCGGCCTGCGCGCGCCCGACGCTGGCAGCCTCGAACTGCAAGGGCGGGCAATGCCGGAGAAGCCCCGCGCCTGGGTGCAGGCCGGCGTAGCGCGCATCCCCGAAGATCGGCATGCGGTGGGCGTGGTCGGCGACCTGCCGGTCTGGGAGAACGCGGTGCTCGAACGCTATGCCACGCCGACTTTCGCGCGCGCCGGCATTCTCAGGCGCGGCGCAGCGCAGGCGCACGCACGCGCGTTGATCGAACGCTTCGACGTGCGCGGCACCGAATCGCAAGACCTGGCCACGCCGACGCGGGCGCTGTCGGGTGGCAACCTGCAGAAGCTGATCCTCGGGCGCGCCCTGCTGGGTGACCCCGGCTCAGTCGCAGCGCCGCCGCCGCTGCTGATCGTTGCCGACCAGCCGACCTGGGGCCTGGACATCGGCGCCGTCGCCTATGTGCACCAGCAATTGCTCGATGCCTGTGCGAAGGGCTCGGCGCTGCTGTTGATCTCGGAAGACCTGGACGAAGTCTTCGTGCTCGCCGACCGCATCGCGGTGATCCACGGCGGCCGGCTCACGGCAGCGAAGCCGGTCGCGCAATGGACGCTCGCGGCCATCGGCCTGGCGATGGCGGGGGGCGCGGCAGCGGCCACTGCCCCCAGCGCGCAACCGTCGGAGCGCGCCGATGCGCATTGAGCGCCGCCCCCGCACGTCACGCGCGATGCAGCTCGTCGCGCCGTTCATCGCGGTCGCCTTCACCTTGCTGATCACCTCGGCGCTGGTCGCCTGGGCTGGTGCGCCCATCGGCCGGGCCTATGCCTTGCTGCTCGAAGGCGGCTTCGGCACGCGCTTTGCGTGGAGCGAAACCCTGACCCGTGCGACCCCGCTGATCCTGACCGGCCTGGCGGCGGCCGTGGCCTTCAAGGCGCGGCTCTTCAACATCGGCGCCGAAGGCCAGTTGTATGGCGGCGCACTGGCGGCGGTGGCCGTCGGCGGGCTGCACGGCGGCAGCGGTTTCAGCCTGAGCCCGTGGTTGCTGTTCCCGCTGATGATGGCGGCGGCGGCTGCGGCCGGCGCCTTGCTGCTGCTGGTGCCCGCGCTGCTGAAGAGCCACCTCGGCGTCGATGAAGTCGTGACCACCTTGCTGCTCAACTTCATCGTGCTGCTGTTCGTCTCGATGCTGCTCGACGGCGCGATGAACGACCCGCTGGCGATGGGCTGGCCGCAAAGCGTGGCCTTGCAGGACGCCCTGCAGCTCGACAAGCTGGTGGCGCGCACGCGGCTGCACACCGGCCTGCTGTGGGCGCTGCTGCTGGCGTTGGCGCTGTGGGCGCTGTTCAAGTTCACGACCCTCGGCTTCGAGATCCGCGCCGTCGGTGCGAACCCGCGTGCGGCGGCCTTCGCCGGCATGCCGGTCGGCTGGGTGACGGTGCGGGT
>JAYUCJ010000037.1:0-1967 GCA_043740415.1 Polaromonas sp.
AGGTTGGCCACCGCCTGAAGCGTTGCCTGCGCGTGGCACGGCCTCACCAAACTTACCATCGGGGTATTGCGGGTATTCGTGCATGGTGCCGGTGCGCTCTAGGCGTTGCTGGTCACGCAGCTTGACGCGGCAAAGATTCAGCACAGCGTCTTGCATAGGTGCCAAGACTTTTTGACCCCGACCGCTGGTGTTACGCTGGTACAGCGCAGCAACAATGCCTAATGCCAAATGCAAGCCAGTGCCGCTATCGCCAATTTGTGCGCCAGTCACCACTGGCGGGCCATCGTCAAAACCGGTGGTGGATGCTGCACCGCCCGCGCATTGCGCGACGTTTTCATACACTTTGCAATCTTCGTAAGGGCCAGGGCCAAAACCTTTGACTGATGCCACAATCATGCGTGGGTTCAACGTTTGAATATGCTCCCATGTGATCCCCATGCGGTCAAGCGCGCCGGGCGCGAAGTTTTCAACCATCACATCGCAGGTTTTTATCAAAGTGTCCAACACGTCTTTGCCTTTGGCGCTTTTGGTGTTGAGCGTGATGGAGCGTTTGTTGTGGTTCAACATCGTGAAGTACAAGCTGTCCACACCCGGAATATCGCGCAACTGGCCGCGTGTTGCGTCGCCCTCACCTGCTCGCTCGACCTTGATCACGTCTGCGCCAAACCAAGCCAGCAGCTGCGTGCACGTAGGGCCTGATTGCACATGCGTGAAGTCAAGAATACGGACGCCATCTAATGCTTTACTCATAAAAATTTCCTAAAAATACTAAAAATCAAAAACTAAATACTCTCAACAACTGGCTTTTATGCCGCGACTTCAACCGCTGCTTCAGCAGCTACTTGAACCACACTTTGATTTGCTCTGTTTTTTGCTAGCCAGACGTTCACAACACTGACAGTTTGATCAACACTAGCGTGCTGCAACCCTAGCTGTGCCGCAAAGGTTTGGACAATCATATCAACACGCTCAATATGCGTTGCACCGGCCGCCAAAGCACGCGCGGCTGAGGCAGGCTTCGCTAAACCATCGGCTGCAGCGGCATATTTGTCAAACGGCACAAGATCGTCTGGCGAAGCGCCCATTTTCTCGCACAACTTGACCACCCACTCGTAGATATCTTTGGATTGGGCCATATCACCCAACACAGCGTCTTTGATGGGGCGCATACCTTCGGCTTGAATGCAGCGGTAATTGCCTGTAAGCAACATGCTCCACTTTGCCAAGGGGACGAACAAAGAGTCGAATACTTTGAGTTTGACGGGCAATTCCAAAGCTTCACCATTGAGCGTGTAACGCACAGCCTCAATATCGGCTTCGAGCTGCTGCAATATTTGCGTATGCTTGTCGGACTCAAATCGCGCGACTTTGAAGTTCGTTGGCAACGCCACTTGCAGCACGTTGACAGGCTCATCCACAGGTCGGAAAGCTTGCGGGTCTGGGCTGGACAATGTCATGCAAGCCGGGTCGAACGCATCCCATACCTCAGCCTGGGCATAAGCGGATCGAAATTTACTCAAATCAATGTTCACTGTGCGCAAATTATCTTGCGCGACCAAGCGCGCCAAATACGGCAGCGGTGGCATGTTCATGATAGGCATGCAAGGCAACTTGGCCAAGGCGATTTGCTGCATCAACTCACGAATGCCATCTTGCCGGTACTGCGGCTCTTGCATGGCAAGCACGACCAAATCAAACGCGGCTAAATCAGTCACTTGCTGCGGCGTGCATGCCGTCAAATGACCCGTCAGCTCTTTTGAACTGACCTCTAGCAGACCATTCACACCCACATCGCGCCGGCCTTTGATGGGCAAACGAACGCGAATGCCTTCAGCATTGATCAAATTAGCAGTTGCAGTGCGGCAAGTCATCGTCACGTTGTGACCCGCTGCCAAGCATTTGATGGCTAAAAGTGATCCGTAGGATGCACCCAAAATTAAGATATTGAAAACAGGTTTTTTACTCAT
>JAYUCJ010000038.1:0-1951 GCA_043740415.1 Polaromonas sp.
TGATGATATTGGCGATTTTTGACAAATTACGATTGCGTCACAACATCAAAGAAGCAGACGGTTTTGCGTATTTGCATGCGCTCGTTGAAGCCACCAAACAAGCCTTCAAGGTACGCAATCGTCATGTGGCTGACCCAAAAACCATGGCAGCGAACGGGGTTTCACCTGATCAATTTTTAAGCGATGCTTTCATTGACCACTGTGTTGAAGCTGTTGATATGGAAAAAGCCCTTCCCTGGCCTGAAAAAACCATCCACGGCGACACGATTTGGATGGGCACGGCCGACAGCGCTGGTCGCATGGTGAGCTATATCCAGAGCGTTTACTGGGAATTTGGCTCTGGCGTGGTTTTGGAAGACACCGGCATCGTCTGGCAAAACCGTGGTTCCAGCTTTTTACTTGACGAAAAATCGCATTTAGCATTAGCACCGCACAAAAAACCATTCCACACACTCAACCCAGCCTACGCGCGCTTTGACGATGGCCGTCACATGGTTTACGGCAACATGGGGGGCGATGGCCAGCCGCAAAGCCAATCGGCCGTGTTTAGCCGCTACGCGTTTTATGGCCAAACCTTGCAAACCGCCGTCAGCGCACCGCGCTGGTTGCTAGGGAAAACGTGGGGACAAGATACAACAACGCTGAAATTTGAAAGTCGAACCGATCCAGCCGCACTCAAAGCCTTGTCGCAAGCGGGACACGACGTTGAAGTTCTTACCGACTACAGCGACACCATGGGCCACGCGGGTGCGATTGTTCGGCAGCCTGATGGCCTTTACCTTGGCGCCGCTGATCCACGCAGTGATGGGGTGATTGCAGCATATTGATTGTCGAAACTTAATTGCTATATATTTAATAGCATCATAGTCAACAAATACGCCGGCTAGGTTCATATTTACCTATATTTTATCCGCCTATTATGCAGATAATGGGATTTGAATTCAAATTATCAAAAAATTAACATTAAGTAGGACAAATACCTACAGTGAGGCGGCGTTTTGTCCTCTATCCAGAAGTTTCCAAGTCGTAAATACTAGTTTATCCATTCAAAAAATGGTTTGAAAATTTGGTGAATACTCGCCACATTTTTTTCAACATACGAGAGGTATTTATGACATTCAAACTCAAAACGATATTGGCTGTAGCAGCTGTTGCCGTTGCAACACAAGCGGCGGCTCAAATCACTTTCTATGAGTACGACAATTTTCAGGGTCGCACGTTCACCACAGAGCGAAACATCGCTAACTTTGAACGTTTTGGCTTCAATGACAGCGCATCGTCCGTCATTGTGATGAACAACCGCGTCGAAGTGTGTGACGACGTCCGTTTTGGCGGTCAATGCACGGTACTGCGCCCGGGGCGTTATCCGTCATTCAGTGCCATGGGCATCAACGACCGTGTTTCGTCTGTTCGCATCGTTAGTAACAACTCTCGCTACGATGAAGACCGTTATGCACCCCCGACTTACCCCGTGTATGACAACCGTCGTCGTGGTGGCGAAGGCATCTATGAAGCGAACATCACATCTGTTCGTGCCGTGCTTGGCTCGCCGACACAGCGCTGCTGGGTTGAACGTGAGCAAGTCGTTCAAGACACAGGTGGAGCAAACCCTGGTGCCGTGATTGCGGGTACGCTTTTAGGCGGTATTTTAGGCCACCAAGTAGGCGGTGGACGCGGTAAAGACCTTGCCACCGTAGGCGGCGCGATTGCGGGGGCGACTTTAGGCTCTAACTTGGGCAGCAACGGCGGTGGCCAGCAAGTGGTTACGCAAAACGTGCAGCGTTGTACCACCACACCATCGCAAACACAACCTGAATACTGGGACGTGACCTACTCGTTTCGCAACATTGAGCACCGTATCCAAATGACGACGCCTCCAGGACGCACGATTTGGGTCAACCGCGCTGGCGAGCCACGTACCTGATGGCGGCACATCGGTGAGTTAAATTCG
>JAYUCJ010000039.1:0-4771 GCA_043740415.1 Polaromonas sp.
AAATAGACTCTATATAAATCAACGAGTTAGCCGATGCAGCAACGCTGTTTTCTATGCCTATATTTGATTTCAACAACTAACGTTGACATAGCCTTTATTTATAGCGTTTTGACATTTTAAAAGGGAAATTTGATGAACATCACCGGCCAATGCCACTGCGGCGCTATCTCTTTCACTGCACTGATAGACCCCGCCAAAGTCATCGCCTGCCACTGTGCAGACTGCCAAATCTTCTCAGGCGCGCCGTTCAGAGCGGTGATTCCCACCTCCTCAGAAAACGTCAAAATGACGGGTGAACCCAAGCATTACGTCAAAATCGCCGAAAGCGGCAACCGCCGTGCCCAAGGCTTTTGCGGCATCTGCGCTACCCAGCTGTACGCAACCGACGATGAAACGCACAAAATCCTAGGCCTGCGGCTAGGCTGCGTCAACGAACGCGCCCAGCTCGCACCCACCATGCAAATCTGGGGCAACTCAGCCATGCCGTGGCTGAAAACGCTGCAAACTGTGCCGCATCATCAGACAGGGATAACAAGTCCGTTTATTTAGGCTATTTATGCCTCTAGCCGGCGTATTTATAGCCTAAGCAGCTATATTATTTATAGCATTTCATAACTTCGCCTCACCCTGATTTCAAGTGCTTTGACTTTGACATTAAACTTTGATTACTTGACACTTAACGGCAAAGTAATAAGATGATCGCATAGCAAAACTTTTTAACAAGAAACGAGTCACACATCTAGTCATAGCGAACACAACTTCAAGGAGGAAACCATGTCGATCTTCGCCCGCTATCAAGGCCGCTTTGAGGCCGCGCAGGAAGAGGAAATGTCGATTCAGGACTACCTAGAGTTGTGCAAGCGAGACCCTTCGGCGTATGCCAGTGTGGCTGAGCGCATGTTGCTGGCCATCGGCGAACCCGAACTCATAGACACCCGTACCGACCATCGTCTGTCGCGCATCTTTGCCAACAAGGTGCTGCGCTATTACCCCGCCTTCCGCGATTTGTACGGCATGGACGAGGTCATTGAGCAAATTGTGGCGTATTTCCGACATGCGGCGCAGGGTCTGGAGGAGAAAAAGCAGATTCTCTATTTGCTGGGCCCCGTCGGTGGTGGTAAATCGTCACTCGCTGAAAAACTCAAATACCTGATCGAAAAAGTCCCGTTTTACGCGATCAAGGACTCGCCGGTGCATGAATCCCCGCTGGGCTTGTTCAACCCGTTTGAGGATGCCAAACTTTTGAGTGAGGATTTCGGTATTCCGCCGCGTTATCTGTCCACCATCATGAGTCCGTGGGCGGTCAAGCGGCTGCACGAATTTGGCGGTGACATCACCAAGTTTCGGGTGGTCAAAATCCGGCCTTCTGTGCTGTCGCAAATTGCCGTGTCAAAAACCGAGCCCGGCGACGAAAACAACCAGGACATTTCAGCCCTGGTGGGCAAAATCGACATTCGCAAACTGGAGACCTTTTCGCAGCACGACCCCGATGCTTACTCTTATTCTGGCGGTTTGTGCCTGGCCAACCGTGGCGTCCTGGAGTTTGTGGAGATGTTCAAGGCACCGATCAAGGTCTTGCACCCCTTGCTGACGGCCACGCAGGAGGGCAACTACAAAGGCACCGAGGGTTTTGGCGCGATTCCCTTTGATGGCCTGGTGCTGGCGCACTCCAATGAAGCCGAATGGCTGGCGTTTAAAAACAACCGCAACAATGAAGCCTTTTTGGACCGCATTTACATCGTCAAAGTGCCTTACTCACTGCGCGTATCTGACGAGATTCATATCTACGAAAAATTGGTTGAGAATTCTTCCCTGACCCAGGCACCCTGCGCGCCCGATACGCTGCGGATGATGGCGCAATTTTCCGTGCTGTCACGCTTGAAAGAACCTGAAAACTCCAGCATTTACTCAAAAATGCGGGTCTACGACGGTGAAAACCTGAAGGACACCGACCCCAAAGCCAAAAGTTATCAGGAGTACCGTGACTTTGCCGGCGTCGATGAAGGCATGACTGGCCTGTCTACCCGTTTTGCTTTCAAAATTCTCTCCAAGGTCTTCAACTTCGATCACCGTGAAATAGCCGCCAACCCGGTTCACCTGATGTATGTGCTAGAACAGCAAATCGAGCAAGAGCAGTTTTCTGCTGAATTAGAAGAAAAATACCTGCGCTATATCAAGGAGTTCCTATCACCTCGCTATGCCGAGTTCATTGGCAAAGAAATACAGACTGCCTACCTTGAGAGTTACTCTGAATACGGCCAAAATATCTTCGACCGCTACGTCACCTACGCTGATTTCTGGATTCAAGACCAGGAGTTTCGCGACGCGAACACCGGCGAAATGCTGGACCGCGGCGCGCTCAACGACGAGCTGGAAAAAATCGAAAAACCAGCGGGCATTTCCAACCCCAAGGACTTCCGCAACGAAGTGGTCAACTTTGTGCTGCGTGCACGCGCTAAAAACGATGGCCGCAACCCGGGCTGGACAACCTACGAGAAGCTGCGCGCGGTGATCGAGAAAAAAATGTTCTCCAACACCGAGGAATTGCTGCCCGTGATCTCATTCAACACCAAAGCCAGCGGTGATGAGCAGAAAAAGCACAAAGACTTTGTCAACCGCATGATCTCCAAGGGGTACACCGAGAAGCAGGTGCGTTTGTTGTGCGAATGGTATTTGCGCGTCCGCAAATCGTCTTGAGCATCATGGACTTCCAAAGAATAGCCCATGAGTCTCTACATCGTCGACCGCCGGTTTGACAGCAAGCATAAAAGCTCGATCAACCGCAGCCGCTTTATCAAGCGCTTCAAAGGACAGATTCGCAAGGCGGTGGCGGATGCCATCAACCGCCGCGGTGTGCGCGACCTGGACGACGGCGATAAAATCGGCATCCCCAGCAAAGACATCACCGAGCCCCAGTTTCAACACGGCGCGGGCGGGGTTTGGGAGGTCGTTCGGCCTGGCAATGACCGATTCAACAGTGGCGATCAAATTGATCGCCCGCTCAATGATGGTGGTGGCCCAGGCGGTCGGGGGAAAGCCAGCAACGAAGGCGAAAGCCTGGATGATTTTGTTTTTACGCTCACGCGTGATGAATTTTTAGATATTTTTTTTGACGAATTGGCGCTGCCCAATCTGGTCAAACAGCAGCTGGCGCGGATCGACCATTTTCGCCGCGTCCGTGCCGGCTACACCCAAACGGGGGTGCCGACCAACATCAACCTGGGTCGCACCATGCGTGGCGCGGCCAGGCGACGGATCGCCATCGGTGGCCCCTATGCATCGCAGCTCAAAGCACTGGAAGCGGAATTAAAACGCCTCTTGGAAGACGCACCGGGGGATGTCGCGGCTATCGACAAGGTGCGTAAAGAGATGGCCATCCTGTGCGCCAAAATTGAAGCGATTCCTTTTGTCGACACCTTTGATCTGCGCTACAACAACCGTGTTCGGGTGCCACTGCCCACGACCCAAGCCGTGATGTTTTGCCTGCTCGATGTATCCGCGTCCATGGATGAAGACAAAAAATACATCGCCAAACGCTTTTTCATGCTGCTGTACCTGTTTTTGACGCGCAATTACGAACGCATCGAGGTGGTTTTCATTCGCCATCACACCGTGGCTTTGGAGGTGGATGAGGATGATTTTTTCACCTCGCGCGAGTCTGGCGGCACCGTGGTGTCCAGTGCGCTGCTCATGATGCGGGACATCATCGCCAAGCGTTACCCCAGCAACTTGTGGAATATTTATGGTGCGCAGGCCTCGGACGGCGACAACTGGAGCAACGACTCGGCGCAGTGCCGCGAGTTGATGGACAGTTCTTTGTTGAGACTGACCCAGTATTTTGCCTATATCGAAATCACCGATGGCTCCCCGCAAAACCTGTGGGAGGAGTATGCAAAGTTAATGCCCGAACACAGCGATCGTTTTGCCATGCAGCGTATCGCCACCGTCACAGACATTTACCCCGTTTTTCGCGATTTGTTTAAAAAACGCCTGTAGGAGAAACCATGCCCGGCCCGCCTGATCAACTTGTTCAGCAGTTACCCTCGGGTTCAGAGTGGACGATCGATGCCATCACGGCCTATGACGAAGCCATTGGCCGTGTGGCTGCGAGCTACGGTCTAGACTGCTACAAGCATCAGGTGGAGATCATCAGTTCCGAACAAATGATGGACGCCTACGCCGCCATTGGCATGCCGGTGTACTACCACCATTGGTCATTTGGCAAACATTTTTTGGCGACCGAAAACCGCTACAAACGCGGGCAGATGGGTTTGGCCTATGAAATTGTGATCAATTCCGACCCCTGCATCGCCTACCTGATGGAAGAAAACACCATGCCGATGCAGGCACTGGTGATGGCCCATGCCTGTTTCGGCCACAACTCGTTCTTCAAGGGCAACTACCTGTTCCGGATGTGGACGGATGCCAGCTCCATCATCGATTACCTGGTCTACGCCAAGGCCTACATCGCGGAATGCGAGGAGCGGCACGGCCTGGACGCGGTCGAGGAGGTGCTGGACGGCTGCCATGCGCTGATGCATTACGGAGTCGATCGTTACCGCCGGCCGCAGAAGATCTCGCTGGTGAAGGAGGAGCTGCGCCGCAAGGACCGCGAGGCCTACCTGCAGCAGCAGATCAACGACATGTGGCGCACCCTTCCCAAGGTGCCCGGCAAGCTGGCCAAGAAAGAGCATCGGCGCTTTCCGGATGAGCCGCAGGAAAACCTGCTTTACTTCATCGAAAAGAACGCACCGCTGCTGGAGCCGTGGCA
>JAYUCJ010000040.1:0-13130 GCA_043740415.1 Polaromonas sp.
TCACGGCAACGCCACGGCGCAGATCGTGATTGATGGCGCGTATGGCACCCTGGTGGGCCAGCCCAACAAGGGCATGAACGCCATGTTTGTGATGATGAACGCTGCGCGCCTGGGGGTGGGCAACCAGTCCCTGGGCCTGACCGAAGTGGCCTACCAGAACGCGCTGGCGTATGCCAAAGACCGCATCCAGATGCGCAGCCTGTCTGGCCCCAAGGCCAAAGACAAGCCGGCTGACCCGATCATCGTGCACCCCGATGTGCGCAAGATGCTGCTCACCGCGCGCGCCTACGCCGAAGGTGGCCGCGCGCTGGCAATTTACTGCGCCGTGCTGCTGGAAAAAGTGCACAGCCACCCGGATGAAAAAGTGCGCAAGGACAGCGACGAAATGCTGTCGCTGCTGACGCCCATCGTCAAGGCCTTCCTCACCGACAACGGCTGGATCGCCACGTCGATGTGCCAGCAGGTGTTTGGCGGGCACGGTTATATTAAGGAATGGGGCATGGAGCAGTTTGTGCGCGATGCCCGCATCAACATGATTTATGAGGGCACCAACACCATCCAGTCGCTGGACCTGCTGGGCCGCAAGGTGCTGGGCAACAACGGCGCCACGCTCAAGAAATTTGGCAAACTGATCGGTGCACTGGTGGAAGAAGAAGGCGTCAACGAGAAGATGGCCGAGTTCATCAACCCGATGGCGTATTTGGGCGACAAAGTGACCAAGTTCACCACCGAAATCGGCTTCAAAGGCTTTCAAAACCCGGACGAAGTAGGAGCGGCTGCCGTGGACTACCTGCGCGTGGTCGGCCACCTGGTGTTCGGCTATTTCTGGGCGCGCATGGCGCAAGTGGCGCTGCGCGAGATTGCGGCGGGCAACACTGACCCGTTCTATGTCGCCAAGCTGCAAACCGCACGCTTTTACTTTGCACGTTTGTTCCCCGAGACGGCATCCCTGATGTTGACAGCGCGGTCTGGCAGCAAGGTGTTGTTGGACACGGACGCTGCACTGGCTTGAGTTGCTTCGTTTAAGTTTTGCCCCCATTCAAGGAGACCGTTCATCGTGTCCACATTTCTAGTTAAAAAAGTCGCCGTTCTGGGCGCAGGGGTGATGGGTGCGCAAATTGCTGCTCATCTGGTCAATTGCAAAGTGCCGGTTATTTTGTTTGATCTGCCGGCTAAAGACAAAGATGGGGACGGGGCCCCGTCTTCTACATTCTCGAAGAACGGCATCGTCACCAAAGCGATCGACGGCTTGAAAAAGCTCAAACCGGCACCGCTGGGCGTGCCGGAAGATGCGGCATTGATTCAAGCGGCCAACTACGAAGAGCACATGGCCTTGCTCACAGGTTGCGACCTCATCATCGAAGCCATTGCCGAACGCATGGACTGGAAGACCGACCTGTACCACAAGATTGCACCCTTCATCGCTGAAGGCGCGATTGTGGCGAGCAACACATCAGGCTTGAGCATCACGAAACTGTCTGAAGCGCTGCCTGAAGCCATCAAACCGCGTTTTTGCGGCATCCACTTTTTCAACCCACCGCGTTATATGTACCTGGTGGAGTTGATCAACACGCCGACCACGCAGCCACAGATTTTGGACGACCTGGAAACATTCGTCACCAGCGGTTTGGGCAAAGGCGTGGTGCGTGCGCATGACACACCCAACTTCATCGCCAACCGCGTCGGCATTGCTGGCATGCTGGCAACCATGAAGCAGGTGGAAAACTTTGGCTTGAGCTACGACGTGGTGGACGATTTGACTGGCAAGAAGCTGGGTCGCGCCAGCTCAGGCACCTTCCGCACGGCTGATGTGGTGGGTTTGGACACCATGACGCACGTGATCAAGACCTTGCAAGACAATTTGACGATTGAAAGCGACCCGTTCTACGGCAACTTTGCGACGCCAACCGTACTGGCCAAGCTGCTAGAACTGGGCAATCTGGGGCAAAAAACGGGTGCTGGTTTTTACAAAAAAGTAGGCCGTGACATTTTGCGTTTTGATGCCGACGAACTAGATTACGTGCCCAGCGGCAAAAAAGCCGATGAAGTGGTCGGGCGCATGCTCAAAAAGCCGGCGGCCGAGCGTTTAAAACTGTTGCGCAACGCAGAAGGCGCAGAACCGCGCTTTTTGTGGGCCATCATCCGCGACCAATTGCATTATGCCGCCGTGCATTTACATATCGTCGCAGAAACCGCGCGTGACATCGATCTGGCGCTGCGCTGGGGTTTTGGCATGAAGCAAGGCCCGTTTGAGTTGTGGCAAGAGGCCGGCTGGTTGACCGTGGCCAACATGATCAAAGAAGATATTGACGCTGGTAAGGCGCTGTGCAAAGAACCACTGCCGGCGTGGGTGTTCACAGGCCCAGTCGCCGAGGCGGGAGGCGTACATACACCAGCGGGTTCGTGGAGCGCATCTGGCAACAAATTCATTGCGCGTCGCAATTTACCGGTGTATGCACGCCAGCACTTCCCGGAAGATGTGGCAGGCTCCATCTCGGTCAAAGCAGAAACAGCTGGCAAAACGGTGCATGAGGATGATGCGATTCGTTTGTGGACACTAGACAGCGAGGTTTTGATTGCCAGCATCAAAACCAAAATGCACGCGATCAGCCCGGACGTGGCTGAAGGACTGAGTTTGGCTGTGGACTTGGCTGAGAAGGATTACCAAGGCTTGGTGATTTGGTCGCCCGACGAGATGTTCTCGGCTGGTGCAGACCTGCAAGCCATGCTGCCAGCTTTCATGATGGCGGGCGTGGGCGCGATCAACGAAGTCGAGCATGAGCTGCAAAAAGTGATGCTCAAACTGCGCTACGCCAGCGTGCCCACCGTCTCTGCTGTGCGCGGTTTGGCCTTGGGCGGTGGCTGCGAGATGGCGGTGTACTCTGCCAAACGCGTTGCGGCGATGGAGAGCTACATTGGCTTGGTTGAAGTGGGTGTGGGTCTGGTGCCTGGCGCAGGCGGTTTAGCCTGCATTGCGCGCCGTGCGGCTGAGACCGCATCCACCAGCACCAACAAAGACATTGTGCCGTTTTTGACGGAAGGCTTCACCGCTGCGGCCATGGCCAAGGTCGGCACCAGTGCGATTGAGTCGCGCAAACTGGGCTATTTGCTGGACACCGATGTGATTGTGCCGAACAAAGACGAGCTGCTGTTTGTGGCGATCAACGAAGCCAAGGCCTTGTACAAGAGCGGCTACCGTGCGCCGCACAAGCGCACGTTTGCAGTGGCTGGTCGCAATGGCATTGCCACGATCAAGGGCTCATTGGTCAACATGCGTGATGGCGGCTTCATCAGCACGCATGATTTCCACATTGCTTCGCTGATTGCCCATGTGGTGTGCGGCGGCGATGTTGACGCTGGCACGCTGGTGACTGAAGAATATTTGATGACGCTGGAGCGCCAAGCCTTCTGCTCGCTGCTCACCCACCCCAAAACGCAGGAACGCATCATGGGCATGATGGCAACCGGCAAGCCTCTAAGAAATTAAACACCCCCGAAGGCTTCGCCTTCCCCCTCAAGGGGGCAACACCAGCAGCCCGGCAAAGCCGGTTCTGCGGTGTTTTTGAAATAAAAGTCAAAGGAGAGATTTATGAAACAAGTACAAGAAGCCTACATTGTTGCCGCCACGCGCACCCCGATTGGACGCTCGCACCGCGGGTTCTTCCGCAACACACGTCCAGACGATTTGCTGGTCAAAGCCTTGCAAGCTGCTTTGGCGCAAGTACCGACACTGGACCCGCAGGCGATTGAAGATTTGATCTGCGGTTGCGCGATTCCAGAGGCCTCACAAGGCTTGAACATCGCCCGGATTGGCGCGGTGCTGGCCGGTTTACCGCACAGCGTGGGCGGCATCACCGTCAATCGTTTTTGCGCATCCGGCCTGTCTGCCGTGCAAATGGCGGCAGACCGTATTCGTGTCGGTGAAGCCGATGTCATGATCGCTGCCGGCGTGGAGAGCATGAGCATGGTGCCGATGATGGGCAACAACCCGTCGCTGTCGCCCGCCATGTTTGACCACGACGAAAACATCGGCATCGCCTACGGCATGGGCTTGACCGCTGAGAAAGTAGCGAACCAATGGAAAATTGGCCGTGATGCGCAAGACGAGTTTGCTTACCAGTCGCATATGAAAGCGATTGCTGCGATGAAGGCCGGTGATTTCACGGCAGAAATTACGCCGATCGAAGTAACCGAGCGAACACCTAATCTTGCAACCGGCGAAGTAGCGACGACATCGCGCATTGTCAGCCTCGACGAAGGCGCTAGACCAGATACGACCGTTGAAGGTTTGGCCAAATTGAAAGCCGTTTTTGCAGCGCGTGGTTCAGTGACTGCCGGAAATAGTTCCCAAACCTCTGATGGTGCTGGCGCATTGATTTTGGCCAGCGAAAGTGCCGTGAAACGCTTTGGATTGAAGCCGCTTGCGCGTTTTGTGAGCTTTGCCAGCAAAGGCGTGCCGCCACATATCATGGGAATTGGCCCGATTGAAGCAATTCCGGCGGCGCTGCGTTATGCAGGTTTGAAACAAGACGATATTGACTGGTTTGAACTGAACGAGGCGTTTGCTGCGCAGTCTTTGGCTGTACTAAACACCTTGAAGCTTGACCCGAGCAAAGTGAATCCTATGGGCGGTGCGATTGCCTTGGGGCACCCGCTGGGTGCAACAGGCGCGATCCGTTCAGCCACCGTGATACATGCGTTACAACGAAAGCAACTCAAATACGGTATGGTGACCATGTGCGTCGGTATGGGGCAAGGCGCAGCAGGGATTTTTGAGCGAGTTTAAAACTTCAAACCAATATTAAAAAGGGCTAGCTGAACATGAGTACCTCTCCCGTAGCCCTGATCATAGGCGCTGGCGATGCAACAGGTGGCGCTATCGCTGAGCGTTTTGCACGTGGTGGCTACGCTGCCTGCGTGACGCGCCGTAGTGCAGATAAGCTGCAAGCACTCAAGGACACCATCGAAACTGAAGGCGGCGTTTGCCATGCTTTTGGCAGCGATGCGCGCAAGGAAGAAGAAGTTGTCGCACTAGTTGAGCAGATCGAATCGACCATCGGACCGATTGAAGTGCTGGTGTTCAATATCGGTGCGAATGCGCCCAGCAGCGTGTTGGATGAAACAGCGCGCAAGTATTTCAAAATCTGGGAGATGGCATGCTTTAGCGGTTTTTTGAACGGACGTGAGGTGGCTAAACGGATGGTCACGCGCGCATCTGTTGAGCGTAAGCAAAGTATTATTTTCACCGGCGCAACAGCCTCACTGCGTGGTGGTGCAAATTTTGCAGCCTTTTCTGGTGCAAAAATGGCACTACGCGCCTTGGCGCAGAGCATGGCACGCGAATTGGGGCCACAAGGTATCCATGTCGCACACAGTATCATCGATGGGGCCATTGATACTGCCTTTATCCGAGATACCTTTCCCGAGCGCTACGCGTTGAAAGATCAGGACGGCATTCTCAACCCTGATCACATTGCTGATGTGTATTGGATGCTGCATGAACAGCCACGCGATGCTTGGACGCACGAGCTTGATTTACGCCCCTACATGGAAAAGTTTTAAGGAGACCGGTCGATGAAGACTTTTGAATTTTGGTTTGATTTTGGCAGCCCAGCTGCTTATCTCGCCTTCACCCAAATCCCTCGGATAGAAGCAGAAACGGGCGCAAAGGCTATTTATTGCCCGATGCTGCTAGGCGGCGTTTTTCAAGCAACCGGCAACCATTCGCCGGCGACGATACCCGCCAAAGGCAAGTATATTTTTGATGACTTCAATCGGTATGCAAAACGTTACGGCGTGCCGTTCAACAACAATCCGCACTTCCCCATCAACACCTTGCTGCTGATGCGCGGGGCTGCAGGGATGCAGCAACAGCACCCTGAACAATTTTCGGCGTATTGCCGCGCGGTGTTTCAGGCTATTTGGGTGGATGCATTGAATATGAATGACCCAGCTACCGTGGGTGCAGTATTGCATAAAGCAGGTTTTGACCCGCAACAGCTGATGGCACTTGCAAATGATCCAGCGACTAAAGATGCGCTGAAAACCACAACGACCGAAGCCGTGTCGCGCGGCGCTTTTGGAGCGCCCACTTTTTTTGTTGACGGCCAGATGTTCTGGGGTCAAGACCGATTAGATTTTGTAAAGGAAGCATTGCAATGAGCGAGATGAACGCTAATAACGAGATTTTGATTCACGTCGAATTGGGCGTGATGACGATTACCTTCAACCGAGTAGAGAAGAAAAACTCCATTTCAACCGCCATGTATGCCACGATGGCGGATGCGCTGGTGCAAGCCGATTCAAGTTCGGTTGTGCGAGTTGTCGTTTTCCAAGGGCATGAAGCCGTTTTTTGTGCTGGTAACGACATCGAAGACTTTTTGAAAGGGCCACCAACCTCTCAAGAGTCTCCCGTTATGCGGTTTTTATACGCCATCAGCAGTTTTTCGAAACCGCTGATAGCTTCTGTCTGCGGGCCTGCTGTGGGCGTTGGGACGACCATGCTCTTGCACTGTGATCTGGTTTATGCAGGCGACAATGCCGCGTTTTCCATGCCCTTTGTGAATTTGGGTTTATGCCCGGAAGCAGCATCGAGCTTGCTGGTTCCACAAATGCTGGGGTACCACCGGGCGGCAGAAGCGCTGCTTTTGGGTGAACCCTTCATGGCAGAAGCCGCATTAGAGGTGGGCTTGGTGAATCGTGTGCTGCCACCATTGGAAGCCAATAATTATGCACAGGCGATCGCCCGAAAATTAGCCGCAAAGCCTGTCAGCTCGTTGATTGAGACCAAACGGTTAATGAAAAAAGGCCAAGCTGCTTTGGTAGCACAAAGCATAGGCGACGAAGCCAAGAGTTTTGGACGGATGCTTAGCGAGCCAGCTGCCAAGGAGGCTTTTGGGGCTTTTTTAGAGAAACGCAAACCTGATTTTACGAAGCTATAACCCGTGCAAATGTTATTTATCGCCTAATATGCTACATATTTCATAGCATCTTAGGCGATAAATACGCCGGCTATCTTCGTTTTTACATCTATTTTACCAATGCTTGGCCGTAGATTTCAACCTCTACGCGCCTGTTGGGTAGCAGGCATGCGCGGAAACTTTCCATATCTTTCAGACTTGCGCGTGATTGCGTGACACCAATAGCGGTACGAGCCGCACCTTTGGGCAGCGGGCAGTCCGTTTTAACGGGCTGCTGTCCACCCAAACCAGCGACGGAAACACTTTTTACATCGAATCCTTGGTTGGACAAATAGGTTTTCACGGATATTGCGCGCTCTAAGCTCAATTTATCATTGTATTTTGCATCGCCCGTACCATTCGTAATGTCAGCATGGCCGCTGATGCTAACGCGCTCTACATTGCTTACGGCTTTGAGTTTTGCAGCCAAGGCATTCAGCTGCGTGCGGCCTTCAGGCAAAATTTGATCAACGCCTGATTTGTTGTGGCCAAATAGAGCGCCAGCAGCCAGCGTGATTTTTTCGTATTTTGGTGCAATAACTGTTGCGGGAGCAGGCGCTGCGACTGGTGTGCTCACTGGCTCAACGACTGGTGGAACCGGTTTTGCCAAAGCGGCTTCAATCGCGGCAACTGGTTTAACCTCCTCATCACGTTTGGTTGCTAAGCCCAAGCTGTTTTCATCAAACTTGTAACGCAGGCGTGCGTGCCAACCGCTCCAGTTTGTATTGGCGCTGAATTGGTCTACATCTGCAAAATTGCCTTTTGTATACCCCACAGAGAACCACAAGTTTTGTATGACTTTTGCGCCTAGCTCGAGTCCAAAACCGGATACTTTTTGACCATTATCGCGGCCAAGGCTTCCGTAAACACTGGCGTCAAAACGCTCAGTGAAGTCCCAAATTGCTCTGGCACTGATCAACTGCCCGTTGTACGTGCTGTAAGTGCCATCATTCAAAATGGTTTGAGAGCCACGCTTGGCCGCCAACTGTCCTGCAAACGTCCAATCACGCACAGGATGATAGGTGCCATGCAAGCTTAAGATCCAAGTGTCTTCGTCTTTCAAATCAGCAGTTAATGATGAGCGATTAACTCTATTTTCAACACGGAATAATCCATTCCAGCGTCCGCGCTCAACATCTCTGTATGCCAAGCCCATTTGAAATTGATTTTGAACTTGAATGCCTTTGGGAATATCGACACCAACTCCTTCAGAACGTGTGTAGGCATCACGCGCAATAGCAGACCAATTATCGGACAAAGTACGCGTATAGGCCAAGGTTGAAAGCCATTGATTTTGAATATCAGAAGTTCGATACTCAAGCTTACCAGCCACTTTGTTAACTGGGTCTGCCGAGTAATCAACAGCCAGACTCACAGCAGTCGCCTCATGCTGTACGCCATTGGCTTGCAGGATTTGCTGGCGCTCCAAGCCCGCACTTAAACCCAGCCCTGGCTGGATTTGCCATAAATTCCGAACGCCAGCGACGGCAGCAATATCAGTATTGCCTGTAGCACCAGCAGCGCGGTATTCACCGTATATTTGCCCATCAGGCAAAAACGAGGGTACGCTGAACGCTGAAGATACGCCAACAATGGTGCTCGCGTTACGTGTTCCGTCGTTGCTAAGTCCATAAACTCCGGTCAACGAGTTCTCGATCTCATGGCTGGCGTATAAGCGCGTTCTTTCAGAAACACGATATTCACCACCTAGAGCGATGCGTCGGCGAGAACCGTCTCCAATGGCTTGTTCGTACTCACCAAACAAGCTGGCTTCCGGCGTTAATTTACCTAATAACTTTATGCGCGCACTGGTGTACGCATTGTCCACGATGGCAGGAGCATCCGTTGGGGTCGAAAGTAGCGTAGCCGGACTTGCCAGCAAACCGGTGCCATTAAAACCCCAGCCTGGTAGCGAATTATTTGAAGTGGTTTGTGTGTTTACAGAGTTCAACGCGCCACCGGAACCATTGATCAAATGCTCTTTGACAGAATTAACCCCAACTTCAACTTTCAATATCTCATTGATTTTTATGGAAGCGGTAACACCAGCGGCATCTCTGCTCGCGCCATCGGTTAGCCCACCCGATTTATCTTTTGTCTGCAGCAAAGCAGTACTCAATTCAATGGATGGATTGAGTTGATAACTCGCATTCAAACCGGCCTCTACCCGTCCAGCGACCACACCAGCACTTGCATTTTGAAAATCAGCATAAGATTTACTACCGTATGCTCTTGCTTTAAATTGCTCACCATCATGTCGCAATTCAATGCGGCCAGCATTGCCCTTTTTATTGACGAGGGGGTTCGCATCTGTTATCACTGAAAAGTTTTGGTTGTACGCATTGGTTCCACGACTGCTAGCTACTTCAGCAACAAAGTAAGTGCGTTCGCCAAGCTTTACTTCGACATTGGCACCCGCAATCTCATACGGCGTCTGCTCATCTTTGTCTTTTGCATAACTGGCACCGATTGCAATATTGTCAGATATATTTACTTTTGCACTGATACCGCCTACCCAATGTTTGTCACCCATAAACTCTTCGACTTCATAAGAAATTCGAATTGATACAGGGTTGTTATTTTCATCCACAGAAGGCACAGGCTGTCGAAACACCACGCGACCGCTGAAGGGTTCAAAATCGTAATCGGCAAACCTTGTCAATGTTTTTCTGCTCAAAACAATCGCCGGTTGGTTTCGGTCGCGCACCAACAATTCAATGGTTTCCGTATTAGCTATCGCATTTGGCCTGGCCAAAGCATACGGGCCACTAATGCCGCGTGCAGGCTGCTCGTCAACATATCCTTTATTCGCCGTTTGCGCTGCAAATCCATTAACTTTTACGCTGTTGTTTTCATAGTTAAATTGACCACCAGTTAGTACGCGCGAAATACTGGCGAGTTTGTTTGCGGAGTCAGAACTGCCTGAGTTGAAATCGCCATACAAAAGGTAGCTTTTGTCTTTATCTATTCGTACATAGACACGGCTAGCACTCTGAGCATCAAATCGTTTGACAGATGAATCCCCGTAAATCGGATAAAACGTATTCGGATCTATGTCGCGAAAGAGTTTTTGGCTAGTGATTTTGTCTGTATCAACAGCTGCTGTTAATAAATATTCGCCTTTGATAGCACCTTTTGCAAATAGCGCAACTCGTCCAGCGACGGTCTTGTATTCAATGCCATCATTTCCGATGGTAGTTGACGTTTTTTCCCAATTCCTTAAGTTGTCACTAAAACCAAACTCTTTGATGTCAGCAGCACTTGGCCCTTTGGTTTTGGAAAGATTGATCGATCCTTCAATAATGCCAACGACCAGCATATCGCGTAAATCTGGCAGAAATGCGATCTCGCCTTGTACGGCGACAGCGCCACTGGAAACACGAAGAAGCGCATCACCAGGAGCCGTAGAAGCCCGCAACATCAACTCAGCGACGCCGCCGTTCAAAGCTATTTCAAGGCTATTTGGACTAATTTTTGTGCGTGCACCATAAACATCTGCTGATCTAAATACATCCTCTGCGGCTTGAAAACTTCCCAAACTTGTTTCCAACAATAATTTGGTCGGTTTTAAGAATGGTTTTCCCAAAGCATCGAATATTTCAATTTTAAGTTTAAGCAAACTAGCGCCATCAGCGGGAACCTGCGCTGCAGACACGCTAAGCAATATCTTGCTACCAATAGGTAAGCCTAGACTCTCTCGCCACAAGCCCTCGTCAGCAGTGACGGGTAAGTTACTGTTCGATGAACTTAAGCTAATACCATCGATACGGCGATACGAAACACTCGATCCATTTGCTTGTGCCCGACCTACTGTAACTGCCTTGCCGCCAGCATCAAACTGCGCTTGTGCCGGATTATCTCTAGGCGTACTGTCATTTGTTTGCCCCACTGCCTGCGTTACAAACAAGCTTCCACTCAAAGCAGCACCACAAGCTAGCAATTGCAGTGCGCCATGCACTGCTGAGTTATTTGACTTCATGATGAATATGGATTCTTTGCGTTTCACAAAAGCATTCTTAAGATTGTGCTTGTCGATGGCAATAATTTGGGGTGCTAGTTTTTTCATTGCTTGCTCCCCGCTTCAATTGCTTTTGTATTAGGTTGCGGCATTGAACCATTTCCTAAAATCTTAGGCTGTGCGCTGTCGAATTGAACACCGCCGGATGGCAAAGCAACCGCGCCAGATCGAACTTCGCCTTTCTGACGCATATCGAGGTTTTGTTGAAGCGTAGGGCTGCAGCTGTCTAAACGGAATTCCGTGTTGTGGAGCTGCCCCGCCAAAACATCCACGAAGAGCGTGTTTGGATCTCCCGCATTTCTATTGCTGGTGATGCCTAACTTAGCGCCTTTTGGCAAAGTTTTACTGTCAACTTTGAGGACATGGGTTACAGCACGAATGCCACAAATGCTGTATTGACCATTCTCATCGGTCGTCATGCTGGTGCCATCTTCCAAATAAAGTGTCACCCCAGGTAATCCCGGCTCACCTTTGTCTTGCACCGCATTGCCATTGCAATCAGCATAAACCTTGCCAACGATGCATGCTTCTCGGGTAAATACCCCTCCCGTTATTTTGACCTTGGCTTTGGCGATCAACGAACGAAGTCTTCCGCGCACCATGCTTGCTTGCGCAGAGTTGATACCATCACCACGATCTGCGCCCAAGCCAACGCGTACTTTGTACTCGATTTCTACATCTTGATCAAAAGCAGGTATTTGAATATTAAAGGTTAAATTCGGCCCCGGTGCACCGGTAGGATCTGCTGCAGGTGTCAATACGCCCCCTTTACTGACGCGGGTTGTATTGCTAATTAGTTTAAATCCGAGAGGCAGATGATCCTCAACGGTTGCAGCACCTTTGATTTTTGTACTGCGCACGGTGACTTTGTATGTAATTACATCGCCAACTTCAGCCGTAGTTCTGTCAGCAACCTTGCGTATAAACAATGCGCCTAGATCGCCATAAATGACTGCTACCGAGCCCGTACTTCCAATACAACTTGCAGAAGTTGGACATACAGGGTCACCGCCACCTGACGCCGTTACAGTATTATTCCCGCCTGTAGGACCTTCCGCAGATTCATCAACCAATATTGGCACATTGATATAGACAGTACCCGTGACACCAGCTTCAATTTGACAGCCAGACAATGAAGTAGCTCCCGCCGCGTTTGCTGCTGGACAAGTACCTGACTTAAAGACACCACCACTTATGGTTACTGGTCCACTAGTTGTAATACCCGTGGAGAAGTTATCCGTTAGAGTAATTGCCTCAATTGTTGGACCATTTGTAACCGCTATTGATATTGAATAATATTGATTTGCAGCTCCAATAATCAATGGGTTAGCACTAACAGTCTTCGCAACCGACAGCGCAGCTACTGTACTGACCAACACACCGTCATTATTTGTGCTTACCGAATCGCCATCGGCACCAGTAACAACTTTCGCTTTAATCGCTACTGTTACTGTTGGCGTACCGCTAATTGTACAAACGATTTTCTCACCTGCTGCCAGTAAGGCAACTGGCGAAGTTGGCGTACAAGTACTGATTAACCCAGGTGGCAGATCAGTAACGGTGCAGAAAGCGTTCGCAGCATCCACGGTACTTACGTTTGTACAAGTTATTGTCTGATTTGGTGGATAAGGGATGCCCTTAACTGCTGGTGGTAGCGATGTGCTTGGAGCAACTTGCATATCAGGACTAACAACTGTAGATGAAATTGTTCCTGTGCAATGCGCAGCAGCGGGACAAGTTGGGTCACCACCGCCACTAACTGTTGCTGAGTTAATTGCAGGCTTGCCCGCAGCTGTCGCTCCCACTAAAACAGGCACAGTAATTACGACAGAGCCACTTGCATTTGTCGCAATTGTGCAACCCGCTAATGAAGAACCGGCCGATGGACACAATGTCATCACCCCACCTGTAGCAGTTGGCGCAGCACTTAATGCAATACCTGCTGGCATCACATCAACCAATGAAATAGGTGCTGTAGTTGGACCGTTGGCAATTGCAATAGTAATTGTGTAGTACTGGCCGAGTTTGCCCACAGCCACCGGGGACTGACTTACTGTCTTGGTCACGGTCAAGGCCGGTGCAACACCTGTGTTCACCGTCAACACGGCCGTGTCACACACGGTATTCGTTGAGTCGCATACTTTGTACGTCAC
>JAYUCJ010000041.1:0-1928 GCA_043740415.1 Polaromonas sp.
CAGGGCAAAGCCCAGCAGGCTGGTCAGGTTCAGTCCGTTGGGCGTCAGGTAGCGGTTGACGCCCAGCAGGCTGGCGACGATGCCCAGCACGGCGACAACCATCACGTTGGTCAGGATAAACAGCAGGATGCGTTTCATGGTTTCCTTTTAGCGTGGCCCACAACAAATGGGCCGATGGCGCGAATGTTAGGGGCGATGGGCGGGAAATCAAGCGTTTTTGGCCTTAGCCGAAAAATTCTGTGGGTATTTTGGGGGTATTCTGAGGTTGTACGGGGCTGAGTGGGGGGGTTAGTCGGGGGGGGGATCATTCAGAGGCTGGAGAGGTTTCCGGCAGCCGCTGTTTTGCTTGTTTTCGGACTGCGGAACACGCTTGCATCGTCGTAAAAACCCGGGTTTTCATTGTCAGGCCACCACCCTGGCACACCGAGCACCGGCAAGTGCGCGAATGGTTTACGCGCCAGCTTGTCGATGTTCAAATCAGCAGCCACCCACGCGTCCAGGCTTGCTATTGAATCAGAAGCTGCATATGCACGGTACACGTGGGCTGTCATTGGTTTTCGGGGTAAAACCAGCTTTTCCAGCAAGGCGTGGCCAAACAGCACCAAATGGGCCTGCGCCCACATCGGCCGGAGCGTCACAAACAGCGTGTGCCAGTCTTTGGCGGCCAGCGCATTCCACAGCGCGTCGGGCGCTTGCAGGAAGGCTGCATTTTCGTCAAACACGGTGAGCGCGTCACGCACGGCCCCGCGCTGTTGATTGATGCCATCCTTCTCGATTTGAGCCGCCTGCAACGCGTTGAGCCGCTTCTTGGTGGCGGGGAAGTGAATCCAGCACAAGCCATTGAAAAAATCGTGTAAACCCTCTCGGGTGGGGCATAACCTGCTATCGAAAATGTATTTTTCGTAGGCTTCACCAGGTGGCAGTTCGGATTGTGGGACAAAGCGAACGGCAGGCCTGTGCGCTGCAGCAGCCAATGACTCCGCGATTGAATTCAAGGCGTCGTGCGGCTTGTGCCCGGCCCGGATGAGCTGGCTCGCCCGCTCACCTGCTGTGCGAAATGGGATCAACCACTCGACTGTCCAATCAATTGAATTCCCAACGGTTGGTGGCGCTCGACGTTTCAAAAAAGCCGCATTGAAAAATCAGCCCAAGGCGGAAGCCAGGCGTTGATGCCAGCGCAATGGGACAACGTATTGCGGCTGCCCCAATTCGATCACGACATCGTTGTAAGCGACATCCCGCAGCGGCTCTATCTCAGCTGCATCTGAAACGCGTAAATCGTCGAGCGCGTGTTGCAAGGCATCGCCATCAAGCGAACTCGCCCGCGCCCGAAGCGCTGCATAACGTTTGGCTTCCTGCTCATTTTGGGCAGCTTTGTCAGCCGGTCGGACAGCCAGACTGATTGCACCAAAAATTGTGAAAGCCAACGCGCCCGCTATCACCAGCCAAGGCGGCGTTGCAGCAAAGACATTGCTCGCAGCGGCGCTGCCTCCCACAATTGTCACGAAAGTCGTGCACGCTTGAACCCGACGATACAGCCGCGCGCTGCGCTGGCACAGGCGCTCAGCGTAACGCAACTCACCCAATAACTTTGTCTGTAGATCAGTCATTTCCATAATGCTACTCCAAGTGAGTGGAAATCGCGCTCAAGTTCTCAAAGGCACTGGCGGCCTGGGCGGCGCTGGTGGCGGCAACGGGCGCGGAGGAACATGCGACTTGAATGACATGAGGTGATGATTGCTGTGACGAATTCAAGTCGCATTTTATCATGAATACTGTTTTTTTATCCAGTCTATTATCCGCGCTCCCGCAAGCGCACGACCAAGGGCACAAAAACAGCATACATGGTGAACTCGGTCAGTCAACGAATTTCCACAGCAGGGCTTCACCAGATCGCAGTGGCTTCAGTTCAGCCTCGCCAAACGCAA
>JAYUCJ010000042.1:0-37064 GCA_043740415.1 Polaromonas sp.
GCCCAGCTGTGCGTGTGGATGACGCAAGCCACTTCGGGCCGCGCCGCGTGCACCGCGCTGTGGATCACGTAGCCTGCCAGGTTGATGCCGTAGTTGAGCTCGCCAAAGTCAGGCTTAGACAGGATGTTGCCCGCGTGGTCGATCTTGATGAGGCTGGACGCCGTGATCTCTTCGTACATCATGCCGTAGGCGTTGATGAGAAACGCCCCCGGCTCGCCCGGCACATGGGCCGAGACATGGTTGGCCATCATGTCGGACATGCCGTAGATCGCCACCAACCGGTAGCACGCCGCCAGATCGACACGGGCCTGCCATTCGGCAGGGGTGCAGCGCCCCTGCATGGATTCGATTTGCAAATAACCGTCTTTGACCATGGCGGTTCCCCTTCTGTTAAAAAATCTCAGGCTTTACGCAGCAGCGGGTAGCGTTTCAAATTTCTGGAACTTACTGGCAAAGCCGTTTGCTGTTTTCAGTCTTTTTGCCAACTCGAAACCAATTTTTTCAGCCAACAAAACAGGAACCGCATTGCCAATTTGACGCATAGCCTCACCCCAGGCGCCTTTAATAACAAAATCGTTGGGGAAGGTTTGTATCCGCTTAGCCTCAAACGTGGTTAGGTATCGAACACTCCCGTCATTGAAGCGGATCATGTTTTCGCCACCCGGCACCCCATGCCCACCCGCTTTGATGGTTTTTGACGGCCAATCAAAATCACTTCCTGTATGCCCTGGGTATGTTCTTGCGCCGTCGCGAAATATGTGGTCAATTATTCCGTGATTTGACTTCGGATCAGGCGTGTCACACAAAGCATCCCGTACCGTCTGCCAGGGTAGCAACGCAGGTTCAAACATGCCATGTTTGTTTTTCAAGCGAAGTATTTTTTCCTTGAACGGAGCATCTAATTCAGGTTGCAGCGATGCAGGCACCTTGTGTCGATCCCAATACTCACCCGTAACGTACATTTCCCAAAGAAGCCGGTCTTCTGAGTGTGTGGCCATTGGAAATGACCACGACTGCGCCAGATCAGATCGGATGCCCACAATCACGACCCTCTCGCGCGTCTGGGGCACACCATAATCTGCGGCATTGATGAGTTTGAACTGCACGTCGTACTTTTTCCCGGTGTAGGAAAATTTACCAATACTGCGAAGCTCTTCAAGATGACTCTCCCAACCTGCGTCATCACTTCCAGGGAAGTCTGGATAACTTAATCTAAGAAGTATGTAGTCAAAGTATTCCGCAAAGGCCTGTCGCAGCAAGCCTTTCACATTCTCAAATACAAATGCCTTGGGTGAAAGTCGTTCTATGGCGCGAATTGCGTACGGGAACATGTCCCGACTATCTTGATTGGCTTTGTGCTTACCGCCCAATGAAAATGGCTGGCAGGGTGGCCCCCCCGCGACGATGTCAATGGGCTCAAGCTTGTCTAAGTCAAAATCTTTGATGTCACCAAAAAAAACACGCTCTGCATCAAAGTTTTCAGAAAGCGAGTCGCATGCATGCTTATTGAATTCAACAAAAGCGGCATGCTCAAACCCAGACAACTCCAATCCCTTCGCCAAACCACCCGCACCCGAAAATATCTCAAGCGTCTTCATCATGACGACCCCAAGCTTTTCAGATGAGGACGTATTTCGGAAATGATTGCGCTTTTCTCGGCGTGCGTGCCATTGCACTTCTCCGCCCAGGCCCGGCCTTCGTGAATAACATCCCAATCGGATTTGGCTTGTTCGTATCGGCCACTTCCAGGATCATGGTTGCCAAATCCATCAACAGCCGTGTTCCATAGCGGCTTATTCAGCTTGATCAACGCGGCTTCAATAGTGCTGATCATGTCCGAGCCCTCTTCTTCAAAAATGACGAAGCGGCACATAAAGTCGTCAAGTGACAGCCCTGCGCCCAGAGCTATGTTTCGTCCGTGCTCACGCAAGCGGCCCACGAGCTCGCGCGATTGATTTTGTGCGTTGTCTGACGTACGGGCTTGCCGCCATCCTTTTGGAACAGCCTTGCCGACATAAATGGGGTAGT
This sequence comes from Polaromonas sp., assembly GCA_043740415.1. GTDB lineage: Bacteria > Pseudomonadota > Gammaproteobacteria > Burkholderiales > Burkholderiaceae_C > Aalborgiella. The sequence goes on from JAYUCJ010000042.1 coordinate 2,029, forward strand.
TGTATGAAAGCCGATTGAGCTCTGCATATCGCTTGTACAACGTGTTGCGTCCCGTGTAGTACAAGGCGTAAACACCCGTTCCGAGAAATGTTTCCGGGGGAGGCAGCGCATGAACTGGTGTCCCGTTGAAAAACCTGACCGCATCTTTGACCAGTTCTGCGAAGGCGTCATTTTTATAAACGTGCTTACTTCGATCGAATGTTTGATGCTTCATGCGGCAATTTTCTCATGTGATTTGGAAATAGCCGTCTTGAACCATGATCAGTCTCCTAGTTTCAATTGGCTTGGTAGCCGCTTTTCAATCGCCCATTTAAGCAACGCCGCACTCCGGAAAATACCGTGCGCGAACTTGCCGTAGGGTAGCGTGAGGAACAAGGCCATCACCACGCCCAGGTGCAGGGCCAGCAGGGCGGGCAGGGCGGCAGTGCCACCGGCCAGCCACAGAGCCAGACCGCTGGTGCTGATGAGGAACAGCAAAGCGATGAAGCCTCGGTCCATGGGCTTTTGCTCGGCATCGCCATGCATCGGGTGGCGATGCAAGTTGAGCCACAGCAGGCCCACGGTGCCTATGCACAAGCTGATACCACCCACCACGCCCAGTAATTTAGGCAAGCTGGGCAAGGTATAGGGTGCGGTCCAACCGAAAGCATAGTGGTACACCGTGGCCACGCTGGTGGCGGCAAAACACAGCATGAAACCGTAAAACGTAGCGTGGTGAAACCGTTTGCGCCACAGCGTCCAGGCGTCGTCTGCGTTGTTGCAGCCTTCGCCGTGGCCGCCGCCCAGGTATTTCAGGCGCAGCACATCGGTTGCGGCCTCCGTTGCCGCTTCAACGTTAGCTTGACCGGCTCCATCATGCGTGGTGACGTTTTTCCAAAACTTCCTGACGCCGATACTCAAAGCAAAAATAACAAAAGCAAAAATCGGCAAAAACATGCTGACCAGCAGGTTGTGCGGGAAGATGGCGTAGAAGTTGCCGGCGAGTGGCTTATTTAAATGCGAGCCTTGCATCATCACGGCCAATACCAAAAACAATGCCAAACCACCCGCCAGCGCCAGCGCCACTGTCAAGCCATTGCGTTTGTATAAAGCGCCCAGCGCACTTGGCCAAGCGTAATCAGCATAGGTTTGCGCCCGCACTTGCGCCATGCTTTGCGGCACATTGACGGCAAATTCGTGTGGTGGCGCATATTGGCAGGCATGGTAGCAAGCGCCGCAGTTGTGGCACAAATTGGCCAAGTAGTGAATATCGGCTTTGTTAAACTCCAACCGCCGTGTCATAGCGGGGAAGACCGCGCAATAACCTTCGCAGTAACGGCAGGCGTTGCAAATTTGCAGCTGGCGGGCGACTTCCTGCTCGTTTGCGGTGAGCGGCAAGGCTGAAAATGCCAGCTCGCCTCGGGCCAAGGCGGCCGCTTCTCTGGTTAAAACTTCAAGCTGCTGCATGCTTATCCTCCGCATTTCTCTCGAAATTTATCTCCGAATTTACTATTTTTTTCATAGCAGCTCTGGCAGCATTTACGCCGGCTAGACGCCCAAATGCCGTTCCAATTGTCATGCCCACACCGGCGGTGTAGCCTTTCCCCAGCACATTGCCCGCCATCATCTCGCCAGCGGCAAACAAGTTGCCCGATTCAACACCGCCAAAGCGCACCGCCGTGTTCTCCCCCACTTTCATGCCCAAGTAGGTGAAGGTGATACCGGGTTTCAGCGCGTAGGCGTAAAACGGCGCCGTATTGATGGGCAGCGCCCAGTGGGTTTTAGCCGGGCTGATATCGTTGGTATGGCAATCGTCTAAGACCGAGTGGTCGAACGTGCCAACTTGGCAGGCGGCGTTGAATTCCAGTATGGTTTGCATGAAAGCGGTTTCGTCCAGACCCAGTTTTTGCGCCAACTCGGGCAGAGAATCGGCCTTCACACCCGTAAAAACCGGCGGCATGAAGCGACCGACGGCTTTGGCGTCAATGACTGAATAGGCCAACTGCCCCGGCTGCTGCGCGACCAACCTGCCCCAAATCGCGTAACGTTTGGGCCAAAAATCCTCGCCTTCGTCGTAAAAGCGCTGTGCATGCTTGTTGACGACCACGCCCAACGACACACAATCCACCCGCGTACAAATGCCGCCGTCGTACAGGGGCGCTCTTGCATCGATAGCAACACAGTGGCTTTGCGTGGGGTCACCAATCGTGTCTGCGCCTTGGGCGATCAGGTCTTTGAGCAGCACGCCCATGTTGAAACGGGTGCCGCGGATCGCAAAATTGTCCGCCGGCCACTCGCCTTCTTCGTTTTGCCCCCAGGCTTCGCGCAGCCATTCGCGGTTGGACTCGAAGCCGCCGCTGGCGACAACGCAGGCTTTGGCTGTGATGCGTTCTTGCCCGATATGAGCCGCGACGAATTGACCGTCTTTCAGCTCCAAACGATCCACGGGCGACTCGTAGCGAATCTGCACCCCCAGCTTTTCGGCACTGCGGTAATACGCGTTCATCAGCGCCTTACCGCCACCCATGAAAAAAGCGTTGGTACGGGACAAATGCAGCGTGCCCGACAGAGAAGGCTGGAAATGCACGCCGTGCTGGCGCATCCAGTCGCGGCAGGTGCTGGATTCTCGAATCGCCAGTCGCGCCATCGACTCGTTGGTTAAGCCGCCGGTGACTTTGAGCAAATCTTGCCAAAACTCTTCTTCTGGGTAGGCCTCGGTCAACACGTCTTGCGGTGCGTCGTGCATGCAGCGCAGGTTGCGGGTGTGGGCCGAGTTGCCGCCGCGCCAGAGTTTTGGGGCGGCTTCCAGCACCAACACACTAGCGCCTGCCTCCCGCGCCATCAAGGCCGCGCACAGGGCAGCGTTGCCACCACCGATGACTAGAACATCTATCATTTTTCTACCTGAATACTTTGCTGATTTCTTGAGTGGCGTAACGAATAAGCTAACTATAGGTGAAAGTGACCGTCGTTTAGCCTGAGATAATCACCTACATGACAGCAGAAAACGCCATATTTTCAAGTAACTTGAGCTCGGTCAGCACAAATCGCCGTGTGGTGGTCGGATTGAGCGGCGGTGTGGACTCGGCCGTGACCGCCTATTTGCTGAAGCAACAGGGTTATGACGTGGTCGGTATCTTCATGAAAAATTGGGAAGATGATGACGACTCGGAGTTTTGCTCGTCAAACCAGGACTTCATCGACGCAGCTGCTGTGGCGGACGTCATCGGCATCGAAATCGAGCACATCAACTTCGCCAGCGAGTACAAAGACCGTGTCTTTGCCGAGTTTTTGCGCGAATACCAAGCAGGACGCACGCCCAACCCCGATGTGCTGTGCAACGCCGAGATCAAATTCAAAGCCTTTTTAGACCACGCCATGCGTTTGGGGGCAGACAAAATCGCCACCGGCCATTACGCGCGAGTGCGCTTGAACGACACCTCACAGAAATACGAACTTCTCAAAGGGCTGGACGCCAGCAAAGACCAAAGCTACTTTTTGCACCGACTAAACCAAGCGCAGTTGTCTAAAACGCTGTTCCCGGTCGGTGAGTTGCAAAAAACAGAAGTGCGCCGCATTGCCGATGAGATTGGTCTGCCGAATGCCAAAAAGAAGGATTCGACCGGTATTTGCTTCATTGGCGAACGCCCTTTTCGCGACTTTCTGAACCGCTACATCGCCAAAGAACCTGGCCCCATCAAAAACGCGGACGGCCGCGTGCTGGGTTCGCACCAAGGTTTGAGTTTTTACACACTGGGGCAACGTCAAGGGCTGGGCATTGGCGGCGTGAAAGCCAAAGGCGCGGAACTCAAAGCCATTCAAGCGCTTGGGCAACGCGGCGTGGGTGAGCACACACCGTGGTTTGTGGCCCGCAAAGACATGGAAAAGAACACGCTGTGGGTGGTGCAAGGACACGATCACCCTTGGCTGCAGTCACATGCGTTGACGGCTAATAACCTGAGCTGGGTGGCGGGGCAGGCGCCGACTAGCGTATCGCTCAACTCAAAAACCCGCTATCGGCAGGCGGATGCGCCTTGCGAACTGATCAATTGCGATGTGAACGCCAATACGTTTGAGTTGACCTTTCCGCAGCCGCAATGGGCGGTGACACCTGGTCAATCTGCTGTGTTGTATGACGGCGCGGTTTGTTTGGGCGGGGGAATTATCAGCGCGGCGAGTACTTAAAATTTCACGCGCTGTTTTGCTTTATTTTTGCGATGCAAATGCTTCGATGTCTGGAAGGCCAATTTGCTTTAACTTTAGTCGCTGTGCTGTAGCCATTGCACCTGCAACGTCTTCATATCGAGCACCGCGCTCAGGTAAAAAATGAATTTCCGCCTGTTTGACTTGCATTGCTTCATTCGAGAGTAATTGTTCGAAAGTCGCTTGATTCGGCACCAGAGTATCATTCCAAAGTATTTGCCTACTCGCATTTACTTTAACATTAATGACTTTAGGCTCTTCGGGTGGCTTTTGATCGGAACCCTGCGGTAATTCAACATTTACTGCATGCATGTTAAGAGGTATGGTTATAATCAACATAACTAGCAGCACCAACATAACGTCGATCAAAGGAGTCGTGTTCATTTCCAACATAACTTCAAGATCACCTGAAGTTGTATTCGATTGGCCGATATTCATTGCCATGTCTTGTCTTCCGAAGTTATTAGTTTTTATCGGGTGGTTGTGTAATGAAACCAATACTTGTCACACCTGCTGATTTCAAGTCATAAACCAGCTTTCCGATAGTTTCAAAATTCACACTTGCATCTCCGCGAATGTGAACAGTTGGCATCACTGGCATTTGTTTGATGACCTCTAAACGATTTTGCAAATCTAGCGAGCTAGTAATTAGGTCATTACGCCAAAATCTTGCTGAATTAGCATCAACTGAAATGACAATAGTTTCTGGTTGAATTTCACTCTTTTCGCTCGTCTCCTTTGGCAGCTTCACCTGAATTGACGTCGTCACCGCAGGAATCGTGATCAAGAAAATAATCAGCAACACCAACATCACATCCACCAGGGGCGTGGTGTTGATCTCCGCCATCAACGCATCGTCGTCGTTGCGGCTTTTGTTGAATGTGATTGCCATGAAATTGCTTCGATTATTTATTTTGTTATTTAGCGCGCGGTTTATCGGCTTGCTGCAACAAATTGGTGTGCAAGTTTGAGCCAAAAGCACGCACGCCATCCATGCCCACTTTGTTGCGACGCACCAGCCAGTTGTAGCCCAACACGGCAGGTACGGCGACGGCCAAGCCAATCGCAGTCATGATCAAAGCCTCGCCCACAGGGCCAGCCACCTTGTCAATGGAAGCCTGACCAGAAGCACCGATTTTCACCAGCGCGTTGTAAATCCCCCAAACCGTACCGAACAAACCCACGAAGGGTGCGGTAGAGCCGACCGTCGCCAACACAGCCAATCCTTGCTGAGAATTGCCTTGCACGGTGGCCACGGAGCGCTCAATATTTTGCGCCGCCCAAGTATTCAAATCAACCTGCCCAGCCACCGTTGGATGCTGCTTCACCGCGTCTAACGATGATTCAACCATGAACCGATATGGACTGGTCGCGGCCATCGCACCTGCACCTTGCTGCAAGCTGCTTGCTTTGGCAAAAGCTTTCTCTGCATCGGTCGCCATTTGTTTTAATTTATTCTGTTCGATCAATTTGCTGATCAACACATACCAGCTGGCCAGCGACATGATGATCAACAGCAAGATCGTTGTTTTTGCCACCCAATCGCCTTGTCCCCAGACAGCCGCTAAACCGTATGGGTTTTCAACCACGGGAGCTGTGGTTGGCGGCGGGGTTAGTGCCACAGTGGGTGCCGCCGTTTGTGCATAAGCTATGTTGATTAAAAAAATGAATGCCGCAGCAAAAAGTGGTTTGATGTTTTTCATTTTAAATTCCTCGTTTATCTGTTCAATTTATTTGGGGCAATCGCCGTTCAGCATCCTTAATCCATTGCGTAGGCTTGGATTTGTAGGGTGCAAGCAATCATCTTTTTTCGCTTTTTCAAATTCGATTTCGTAGTTTTCTGGGCGTTTATTGGGGTTTAGCTGTGCATTAGCTCGCTTGGATAATTCATCTTTGCAAAATCCGCCACGACATCCATTTCCAACGTATCCAGAGCCGGCACCAGTTGAGCCACTAGGCAAACCACCTCCAAGTCCTGAACCAAAGGGACTCGCAAGTGCACTACCTAAAGACGGAGGACCCGAGCCCGCAGCAGCTGGCGAGGCTGTAGAACCAGTACCGGGCGCAGCATTTGTAGTTGAAATCGCACGACCTGATGTTCCCGTTGACGGAGCAGCCGCTGGTGCAGCGGCGGGAGCAGCAGGCGCAGAAGCTACTGCAGCGGGTGCGGACGCCTTTACGGGTTCGGCACCCGGCGATGCTGCGGCTGGTGCAGCAGGAGAAGGTGTCGCGGCGGCCGCAGCGGGAATGACTGGCGCTGGAGCAGGTATAGGCGCTGGCGGTAATTCAACAGCTACCTCGGCCACCACGGGCTTAGGAGTTTCTTTGGGAACTTCCTTCACCACCTCTTGAGGAATGACTTTAGGCGTTTCTTGCACCACCTCTTTGGGCACTTGCACTTCAACTGGCTTAACTTCCACCACTTTTTCAGGCGGCTTTGGCAATACCACTGGTTTCTCAACCGGCTTCTCAATAGGTTTTGGTGGCTCAGGCGGTTTTGGGGGTACGGGCAATGGCTCAACCGGTGTGGTAATTATTTTCTTCACCACCACAGGCTTTTCAATGGGTTTGATCAGCTCTGGTGGCTTCGGTATCGTAATTATTTTTTTTGGAGGAGGTTTCGGCAAAGGCTGCAGAGGCTGCGTGATGGGCAAATTCAGCATCACCACCGTTTCTCGCACCACGCGCTGCACCGGCGCGGTTTGCAGCAGCAACCAAAACAGAGCAATATGCACCACAGAAACGGCCAGCAGCGCTGGACGCGATAGGCGCGCGCCAGGCAATTGCGGTGCAGTCGTCGTAAAAATCATTAACGTGATGATAAAGGCTTTTGCCGCCATGCCAGCAGCGCACCCAGCCATAGCGCGAAAGCGGAGATCAGCAAACCTTGCGCCAGGCCGCCAGCGCCATCAGCAATCCAGCCCACCATGGTTGGCCCGACAATTTGCCCCGCTGCAAACACCACTGTAAAGGCGCTGATACCCGCAACCCAAGCCGTTGGCGGTAGATTGTGCCGCACCAAGGCCGTGGTTGATGCGACGACAGATAAAAACACGCCGCCAAAGAGAACGCCTGAAAAAACAAGTGCAGGCAGCCAAGTTGTCAAAGCAGGAATGACAATTGCGCAACCGAGTAAGAAGTTGAGAAAAGTCAAGGCTTGGCCCCCCTTGTACTTGTCTAGCAAACCCGCCCAAATGCGCGACGATGCCATCACGGCCAGCCCCAGCAGCGTGTAAAAGACGGTGACAGTGCTCGTGGTAGCGGCCTGCTCGCGCAACAGCGCAATCACAAACGTCATATAGCCAATATAGCCCACGCCAAACAAGCCGTAGCCCGCCAATGCGTAGGCAAAATCACGCCAATGAAAGGCGTGGCTAGATGACGATACGCTGGATTCAGAACTTGCGGCTTTTGACGGCGTAACAATCTGCTTGAGAGCATGACCCTTGCTCATCAAAATCAAGGTTGCAAAAGCACAACCCAAGGCTAAAAACCACCAAGCCACTGCCCACGCTTGCGGCCATACGTGTAGTTTTGACTCCACAAAATAGTCCACGCTAGGCACAAGCAGGGTAGAAAACACAATCCCCAGCCCCACACCGCCGTAATACACACCCAAAATCAAACCGCTGCGCCCAGCGTGGTGCGCCCCTAACTGTGCTGCCAGCAAACCACCCGCGACGAACACCCAAGCGCTAGCTATGCCAGCCAGTAAACGCTGCACCAGCAAAGGCTCTGCCGTGATGAAAAACCCTGTCAGCGCCATAAACACACTCGCCAGCGCAGAACCAACCATCAAAATTTGCACCGCATCAAAGCGCTTCAGCAGCCTTGGCATACTCAAAGCACCGAGCAAATAGCCCAATGCATTGACCGTGTTCATCGCCCCCGCCAAGGTGTATGACCAGCTCAAATCTGAGCGCATGGCAGGCAAAAGCAAACCGTACGAAAACCGCGTGACGCCTAGAGAAATGGCTGCACCCAACGCTAAAACCATCGCCAAAGCGATGCTTTCTCGCCAAGTAGGTGTTTGAGGTGCGTTTGAGGCAGTTGCAGTGTCTGAGCGTTGCGGCATGGTGTATTGTGGGGCAATGCTGATTCGACTTTACACAGCATTACATTGCCGATATGTTGCGTTTGCATGACCACCGGATACTTAACTTCAATCCAGAGCCAACACCATAAGAAGGTATGCAAGGTTTCAGCCCTGGAGTTGTTTAACTCTTTAAGGATTAATGATGAAACTCTCTAGCAAACACTTATTACTCACTACTTTGATGGCTACTTGCGGATTTGCAGCAATGGCGCAAAACACCACACCAACAGCACCTGCCGCTGGCGCACAGCCGCAAATGCATGATCGCATGCACCGTGGCGACCATTCAGGCATGCGTGAACGCATGTTTGGCAACCACCAAGAGCGCATGGCCAAACGCCAAGCTGAATTGAAAGCCAAACTCAAAATCACCCCAGCGCAGGAAGGTGCATGGACGACATTTACCGCAGCCATGAAGCCACCCGCAGGCGGCATGATGGGCATGCGCCATGACCCTAAAGTCAAAGCTGACATGGACAAGTTGACCACGCCTGAGCGCATCGACAAAATGCAAGCGATGCGTGCCGAACGCATGAAAACCATGTCTGCAGAGATGGACAAGCGTGGCGCTGCTACCAAAGCTTTCTACGCGGTGCTGTCATCTGAGCAAAAAGCCGTGTTTGACGCGATTACCCCACACGGCGGCCGACATGGTGGCATGGGTGGTGACCACGGTGGCCGTGGCGAACATGGCGGCAAAGGTGGCCATGGCGGTATGGGTCAACGCGGATAAAACGTCTTAATAAAGCTCTAAAAACTTAAAACCAAAAGCAAAAAGCAAAAAGCGCAGCAACCGAGGTTGCTGCGCTTTTTTTACGGCTGGATGATTTTTAAGCCAAGAGCTTTTTCAACTCGCCACTGTTGATAAGTTTGACCACATCATCCGCACCGCCTACCAGCGTGCCTTTGACAAAAACCATAGGAAACGTCGGCCAGCCGGTCCACATTTTCAGGGCATTGCGTTTGCGCCACTCACTGAGGTAACTGCCGTAATCCAAATCATGGTGGGCAATGCCTGCAGCATCTAATGCTTTGCGGGCTTTTTTCGGCATGGGATTAAGACCCATACCGACCACAACGACGGGGTGGGCAGCGACTGCCGCTTGCACTTCAGCCACGATGGTTTGTTGATTTTTGGAGATTTTGTCGCGTATAGCGGGGTGAATGTTGGCTTCGGTCAGGGTTGCGCGGGGCATAAGGTCATCCTAAAAAAGGGGAAAAACGTCAGTAGGGGTCAAATGTGAATTGCTCCTATCTTAGGACACCGCCCTCAAAATTAAAGAGCCGCTTGCAACAATTTCACCATCTCAGCCCGTTTTGAGGCCTGTGCGCCTGCCAAAACAAAGCCAGTCACCACGCTTTGCTCGTTGTTGAACTGCCAAACATTTGGTTCTGTGGATGTCCATTGCCCTTTTGAGCCCATCACTGGTGGCGCGATCATCAGTGGCAAAGCGGGCGTTTTCACCGCAACGGGCATGACGGGGAACACCACATCCGTCTTTTTACCGGTCAAAGTTTCCGCCAATGTTTGGGCTAAAGCTCTTGCCGCGTTCATGATGGGCATGACGTAGGGCAAAGTCGTGTTACCCGCACTGGCATATTGGGCGGAATCGCCTAAGGCATAGATGTTGGGCGCACTGGTTTGCAAAGCGGTATCGACTTGGATGCCGCGCTCGCAAGCCAAGCCTGCAGCTGAAGCCAAGCGGGTGTCTGCCCGCAAGCCGATGGCGCTTAAAAGAACATCTGCAAAAAGGGTTTGACCGTTGGCCAATGTCACCTGCAGCGCAGATTCAGCCTCTTTACCCGTTTGAATCGCTGTATGGTTGACCGCCTGAACCGTGGTACCAAAGTGCCATGAAACGCCCAAATCTTGCAAAGCTTGGCGCAATTGTTCACTGGCGGCTTCGGGCAGCAATGCGCCTAAGGGACGACTAGCTGGGTCAACCACGCTGACTTGGTAGCCGGCATTGATCAAGTCATTGGCAAACTCGCAGCCGATCAAGCCCGCGCCCATAATGGTGATTTTTGCAGCCAAAGATGCCACGTTTTTACCGCCTGCAACGCTATTATTTTCATAGCTGTTCAGGCAATGAATACGCCGGCTAGAGGCCGATTTCAAAGCCTCAAAAAAAGATGTGAAATCATCCAGTGAATTGACCGAAAGCACCTGTTCCGCCGCATCGCCAGCTAGGGGTATACGTATGGGTTGCGCACCTGTGGCGAGCACCAAGCTGCTGAAATCAACGCTTTGAATAACGCCATCTTTTTCTGTTGTGACCGTTTTGACGTAGGGGTCAAAACTCAGCACCTTTGTGTGCGCCAGCAGCGTGACGTTTTGCGTTTCCGCCATTTTTGCCGCCGGCGTCACCACCAGTTGCTCAGGCGTTTTTTTCTGCGCAAAAGCGTTTGACAGCGTTGGCTTCGCGTAAAAGTCGCCACTGTCAGCGGTGATCACCACCACCGGCGTGTCACGGTCCAGCTTGCGAAACTCGCGCACTGTTGTCCAGCCCGCCAGCCCCGCGCCAATGATGATGATTGGATTCATAAGTTATTGATTTAAAAGGTTTTAAACTTCAACCATGTCAAAGTCAGCCTTGGCGACGCCGCAATCGGGACATTCCCAGCTGGCGGGCACGTCTTGCCACAAGGTGCCAGCGGCGATACCGTCTTCTGGGCGACCGGCTGTTTCGTCGTACACAAAGCCGCAAACGATGCAAATATATGTTTTCATGGTGTTTTCCTAGTAATTTGGGTTATGAATTGGGTTGTAGATTAAGTCGCGTTCTACGGTGATTGTCTTACAGCAAGCTCAAGCCGCTGCCTTCACCGCATCCAAACGCGCTTGGTAGTGTGCTGCGTGGCGTTTTTCGACATTGGCCAGTGCGGCAAAGCGTTTTTGCGCCTTCTCTAACATCGCTTTGAACTGCGCCGCATGGACTTTGCTTTCCTCAATCTGCTCGTCCATCTCGGCTACGGCAGCGGCGTTGCCTTCTAATTCTGCGGTTTTGCGAAAGCCTGGGTACATTTCGGTGTATTCATAGGTTTCGCCGTCGATGGCGATTTGCAAGGCTTTTGCGGGCGTCATCGTCGCTTTGGGGTAGAGCAAATCTAAATGGCCAAAAGCGTGCATCACTTCTTGGTCAGCGGTGGCTTCAAACGCTTCTGCCGTTTCAATATCACCAGCTTCGCGGGCTAATTTGGCGAAGTAGCGGTATTTGATGTGCGCCATGGACTCGCCAGCAAAAGCGGCTTCCAAATTGGCAATGGTTTTGATTTCTGGGACTTTAACTGCGTTGACTGGTGTCATTTTTAACTCCTTTGGGTTGAACAAACTGAAGGATTAAGCCTGCTAGATAGCATTTATTAATCAGCACAGTAGCAATGATAGTTTTATTAAATAGTTAATGCCAATTGATTTTGACTAACTGATTGATAGTGACTATTGAAGACCGTTTTCGTGAAAGCATTTTTATGTAAGCCTAGTGCCAGTATCTGTAGAGAGATTGACCTAAAATGAGAAAGCTTTTTCAAGCAACAAACACGCATTTCACATAGTGATAAAACGACGCAAGTGGGGAACACATGGCTACTAAGACATCAAAAATTATCTACACATTGACTGACGAAGCGCCCATGTTGGCAACGCATTCTTTTTTGCCGGTGGTCAGAGCTTTTGCTGCGCCGGCAAATATCGACGTGACGCTGAGCGATATTTCTGTAGCAGCGCGTGTGTTGGCTGAGTTCCCAGAAAACCTGACCGAAGCGCAAAAAGTCCCCAACACCCTCGCTGAGCTGGGCAAACTAACACTACTACCAGACACCAACATCATCAAGCTGCCCAACATCAGCGCGTCTGTCGGCCAGTTGACGGCGTGTATCAAAGAGCTGCAGGCCAAAGGCTACAACATTCCTGACTACCCGGAAGCGCCAAAGACGGACGAAGAAAAATCCATCCGCGCCCGCTACTCTAAATGCACGGGCAGTGCTGTGAACCCGGTGCTGCGTGAAGGCAACTCGGACCGTCGCGCACCCAAAGCCGTGAAAGAATACGCCCGTAAAAACCCGCATTCGATGTCTGAGTGGAGCCAAGCGTCACGCTCGCACGTGTCACACATGCACATCGGCGATTTTTACCACGGTGAGAAGTCCATGACTTTGGACAAAGCCCGTGACGTGCGCATGGAGTTGCTCACCGCCACCGGCAAAACCATTGTTCTGAAAGAAAAAGTATCGCTGTTGGATCGTGAAGTGATCGACAGCATGTTCATGAGCAAAAAGGCGTTGTACGAGTTCTACGAGAAAGAGATCGACGACGCGTACAAAACTGGCGTGATGTTCTCCCTGCACGTCAAAGCCACGATGATGAAGGTGTCGCACCCCATCGTGTTCGGCCACTGCGTGAAGATTTTCTACAAAGACGCTTTCGCCAAGCACGGCAAACTGTTTGACGAGCTCGGTGTGAACGTGAACAACGGCATGGCCGATTTGTACGGCAAAATCGCCACGCTGCCACAGTCAAAACAAGACGAAATCAAGCGTGACATCCATGCTTGCCACGAAGGCCGCCCTGCTCTGGCAATGGTGGATTCAGCCAAAGGCATCACCAACTTTCACTCGCCCAACGACATCATTGTGGATGCTTCCATGCCAGCCATGATTCGCAATGGCGGCATGATGTGGGATGCCAATGGCCGGTTGAAAGAAGTCAAAGCGGTGATGCCAGAATCCACCTTTGCCCGCATTTACCAAGAAATCATCAACTTCTGCAAATGGCATGGCGCGTTTGACCCGAAAACCATGGGCACCGTGCCCAACGTGGGTTTGATGGCGCAGCAAGCGGAAGAATACGGCTCACACGATAAAACCTTTGAAATCACAGAAGCTGGTGTGGCGAATATTGTGGATATCGCGACCGGCGAAGTGCTGCTGTCGCAAGACGTGGAAACCGGCGACATTTGGCGCATGTGCCAGGTCAAAGACGCGCCAATTCGCGACTGGGTGAAGCTCGCTGTCAACCGCGCCCGCAACTCTGGCATGCCCGTGGTGTTCTGGCTGGACCAATACCGTCCGCACGAAGCGCAGCTGATCACCAAAGTCAAAATGTACTTGCACGAGCACAACACATCAGGTTTGGACATCCAGATCATGAGCCAAGTGCGTGCGATGCGCTACACCTTGGAGCGCGTACAGCGCGGTTTGGACACCATCAGCGCAACGGGCAACATTTTGCGCGATTACTTGACCGACTTGTTCCCTATTTTGGAACTGGGCACCAGCGCCAAAATGCTTTCTATCGTGCCTTTGATGGCCGGTGGCGGCATGTACGAAACAGGTGCGGGCGGCTCTGCGCCCAAGCATGTGCAGCAATTGGTGGAAGAAAACCACCTGCGCTGGGACTCTTTGGGTGAATTCATGGCCTTGGCCGTGTCGCTGGAAGACTTGGGCTTGAAATCTGGCAACAAAAAAGCGACCGTATTGTCCAAAGCTTTGGACAAAGCAACTGGCGAATTGTTAGACAAGAAAAAAGGCCCTTCCACCCGCACTGGCGAGTTGGACAACCGTGGCAGCCATTTCTATTTAGCGATGTTCTGGGCGCAAGCGCTGGCAGAGCAGACGGAAGATGCTGATTTGCAAGCCCACTTTGCACCACTGGCAAAAACTTTGACCGAAAACGAAGACAAAATCGTGGCCGAACTCAAAGCCGTGCAAGGCAAGCCGGTTGATATCGGTGGCTACTTCTTAGCAGACGCTAAGAAAGTAGACGACGTGATGCGCCCAAGCGCAACGTTCAATGCTGCACTGGCTGCTGCTTAACTAAGTTTAAATCGGCTTACACAGCCTTGTAAAAAATGTAGTCAGCCTGGTAGCGAACAATTTGTTTGCTGCCAGCGTTGCCGGCATCACAAGCCATCGCCGGTGCAACGCCGCCTGAAGTGGCAACGCGCTGAATGTAAGTCACACCCATCATCGCACCTGAGCCCATAGCGGGGTTGGCTTTGACCAATTGCAACGGAATATTGCCCGCGCTGCTGGGCGCGACAGCCACTTGCGTGCCGGTGACCTTTGAGCCATCCATGCTTTCCCAAGTTGCCGGTGGGCCATAGTATTTGCCCACTTGCTTGCCGCTGCGGTCGTTCAACTTGGCATCTGGCCCGACAAACACCCACTCAAACTGACCAGCCATGTCTTTTTTCGGATTGCACTGGTAGGTGATGTCGCCAACTCCCACGCTTTCCATGGCTACCTTGTTGCCTGCAGGCACTTGCACGGCGGCTGGCAGGCTGGCTTGCGAGTACATGGCAGACATTGGCTTCATGGACGACATACTGCCGCAGCCGGTGAGCATGGCCAAGCCCAGCAACGAAGCAGCGGCAAAAACGGTGTAGGTTAAGTTTGCAGATTTGATTTTCATTGTGAACTCCAAAGTTGTTGAGTAACTTATACGCAGGCTGCCGCCGCCTTGGATTCAAAAAATCAACAAATGTTCAGGTTTTCAACAGTTGTTTTGACAAAACAACCGTTTCTGCTGCCTTAGCTTGCCACGGCGCGTAGGCTTGCATAATGGTTTTGAACGCATTTGAGGCCTCAAAACTCGCCAAAGCAGCCTGCAAAGCCGGCCACGGCTGCTGTGCAAACCAGTTTGTATCAGTATTCGCAAATTGCCTAATAAATGGCATGTAGCCGGCGTGATATATGCCTAAGCTGCTATTAAATTCGTAGTGATTTTGAGGTGTTTTTTGCACCCACGCATTGACTGAATCTGCAAACACAGCGGCTTTGGCACGACTTTCTAAGGCATCGGCACCTTCATAGCGGTTCGGGTATTTGTAGCGATCCAGGTGAAACTTGAAGTCGCCATCACATTGGGCGATCATCTTTAAGGCATCTTCGGCGTTCTCTAGCCAGCGGTACGGGTCGTTTTGTCGCAGTGCCCACAGCATGATGTCCACGCTTTGGTCGATCACTTGCCCCATCACCTCCGCATTCGGCAACACCAGCACGGGAACCGTGCCTTTGGGCGACGCGGCCAGCAACTCTGCTGGTTTGGCTTTCAAAACCACTTCGCGGTGTTCGTAATCAACGCCACTTTTTAGGCCGCTGGCCAGCAAAGCCAGCCGTGCCCGCATGGCGTAGGGGCAGCGGCGGAAAGAGTACAAGATGGGTAAATTCACCATATAGCTGTTCGGGCGGAGCTTGCTAAGTCTTCACAATTCCTTTTCCGCTTTTTCCTTCGCTGGCATTTTGACGCCTAGGTAGGGTTCATCCCGCAACTTGGCCAAGTTGATTTGCCGTTGGCGCTCTGTAAACCTTGCTAGTTCTTCTGGTGTTTTGCTGCCATGGCAGTGCGGGCAGCTCAAGCCCAGCACAAAAAGCGGCGATTCTTTGTCCGCTTGGCTGATAGGCTCTCTGCAAGCCCGGCACAAGCCGTAATCGCCCACTTTCAAGCCCTGCCCCACCGTCACGCGCTCGTCAAACACAAAACACTCGCCCTGCCACAGGCTGTCCGCCTCCGGCACGGTTTCTAGGTATTTCAAAATGCCGCCTTCCAAGTGGTACACCTCGTCAAACCCTTGGGCTTTCAAGAAGGCGGTCGACTTTTCGCAGCGAATACCGCCGGTGCAAAACATGGCTACTTTGGTTTTTTTGTCGATCCCATCCGGTCTTTCGGCCTTTTTGGCTTCAGATTCCGCAATCTGCGGCTGCGCCATCAACCACTCAGGGAACAGCGAAAAGCTCTTCAAACGGGGGTCTACCGCGCCTTTGAAAGTGCCAATATCGACTTCGTAGGTGTTGCGGGTGTCGATGACCAGCACATCGGGGTCGCTGATCAGCGCGTTCCAGTCCTGCGGTTTGACGTATTTACCCACCATCTCGTTCGGGTTCACCGTCGGCACACCCATGGTGACAATTTCGCGCTTCAGCTTCACCTTCATGCGGTAAAACGGTGGCTTGCTGGACCACGACTCTTTGTGCTCCAAAGTCGCCAGTCGCGGATCGCTTTTAAGATACGCCAACACCGCCCGCACCCCAACCTCAGGCCCAGCGATGGTGCTGTTGATGCCCTCATTCGCCAGCAAAATCGTGCCCTTCACGTCCTGCGCCTCGCAAAATGCGAGCAAGGACGCTTTCATCTCAGAGAAATTCGAGAGTTCGACGAACTTGTAAAAGGCAGCGGTCAAATATGTCGTAGGAGAGGTGGCAGGAGAAGTGGCAGTCATAGCCTCTATTTTATCGGCTGCTACGTTCTTTACCAAGTCTTTGCACAGCAGAACTTGCCGTGCAAAACCAGAGTCGTACAATTCAGTCAGTCAAGTTACTAACCAATGGGTTATTAACTTTATTTTTGTAGGACATTCCCGCGACCGTTGGCACTCTCACTTTACGAGTGCTAATATAATCGCTGGACACATTGTTTGTACCAAGGAGTTTGACGATGTCACTTGCTATACCTCTTACGCTTCCAATGAAGATGAATGCTTTGCAACCTGTTAATTTGACGAGCAACAACACCCTCGCCACCGCCACGTGGGGCTTGGTGCCGTCGCTCGGCAATTTGGACGCCTACATTTCCAGCGCCAACCGCATGCCCATGCTGACGCTGGAAGAAGAACAGCGCTACGCCAAAAACCTGCGTGATAACAACGACTTGGACGCCGCTGAAAAGCTGGTTTTGTCGCACCTGCGCCTGGTCGTTTCCGTCTCCCGCAAGTATTTGGGCTACGGTCTGCCGCATGGCGACCTGATTCAAGAAGGCAATATCGGCCTGATGAAAGCCGTCAAACGCTTTGACCCCGACCAGGGCGTGCGCTTGGTGAGCTACGCCATGCACTGGATCAAGGCCGAAATCCATGAATACGTGCTGAAAAACTGGCGCATGGTCAAAATGGCGACCACCAAAGCGCAGCGCAAGTTGTTTTTCAACCTGCGGTCTATGAAACAAAAGCTCAAAGCCGACGCTGCCGCCTTGGGTGACGAAACCCACAGCAACACCCTGTCGGCCAGTGAAATCGGCCTGATGGCGAAAACGCTGAACGTCAAACCCGAAGAAGTGGTGGAGATGGAAATGCGCCTGTCCGGTGGCGACGTGCTGTTGGACCCAACGCCCAACGACGACGGCGAAGAAGCCTTCGGCCCGATTTCGTACCTCTCGGACACCCACCACGAACCCACCAACATGATAGAAGCGCACCAGCGCGACCTGCTAGCCAGCGACGGCATTGCCGCAGCCCTGGCCGAGCTAGACGACCGCAGCCGCAAAATCGTCGAAGAGCGCTGGTTGAAAGTCAACGACGACAGCTCAGGCGGCATGACCCTGCACGACCTGGCAGCCATCTACGGCGTCAGCGCCGAGCGGATTCGTCAAATTGAAGTGGCGGCGATGAAGAAAATGAAGAAGACATTGGCTGAGTTTGCGTAAAACTTAACTGCTTCAACTAAAAAGGCTCTCACGTGATGTGAAGAGCCTTTTTAATGCCTATTTTGGTTCTAGCCGGCGTATTTATTGCCTTAGCAGCTATTTTATTTATAGCACTTTGGCTATTTTCAACTTTATTTACTGCGTAAGCTGGCGTGTTTCCCCCACTCTCATCCCCCGCCTTCTCTCGCCCCGCCGGGCGAAAGAAGGAGCCTTCATTCGAGGGCAGGCGGTCGAGTGAAGCTTCTACCAGCCGAGCCAAAAAAAATGGAGTCAAGATTCCAATTCAGGACAATTCACCATTCGGCGGACAACCTATCACGACGAAATTGGACCCTTTTTTCTGTTTTTTGAATATGCAGCAGAAATAACTTTCAGCGGTGGTTGATGCGTAAATTTATAGGCTATTTGATTAATTATCAACGAAAGTTAGTTAAGATAGCAGTCTAATTATTAAATTTATCTGAGGAAATATATGAGCAACGTAAAGTTTGAACTAAAAGGTAGCGGTGATCTGTTGGTTGTATATGAAGATAAACTTACCATCACACCTCAGGGTCTGTTGGGTCTTTTGGGCAAAGGTGTTAAAGGCACAAAAACCATTCCATTTAGCTCAATATCAAGTATCGAATTAAAAGAGTCTGGATTTCTAGGTGGCTATATTCAATTCGGCACGGCTGACGCAAGCTCTAGCAGAGGAGGAATAATCGCAGCATCTCATGACGAAAACACATTCAACTACCAAGGTCGGCCAATGAATGAGAAAGTCATAGCTATCAAAACTTATGTTGAAAAAGAAATTCAAAATCTTAAACAGCAGACGAATAAAACCTCAAGTGGAGGTATTTCAGAAGAGCTTCAAAAGCTTGCAGCATTACGCGATCAAGGCATTTTGACAGATGCCGAATTTCAAACGGCGAAGGCCAAACTGTTGAGCTAACTTACGTTTAATCATCCCTCATATCTTTTTTTGCTTATCGTTGAGTCAAACTTGAATAACTCAAGCACCACGAAATAAGCCACTTTGTACTGCCTCTACACAAAAAAACCTCACATGAATACCCTTCGCTATTCTCGTTGGCTTAAGGCATCAACAGCGGCACTATTAATAAAACCGCAGACTCATGAAATTGTTCGGATGCTAGGCAAGATAGACTCAGATTTGCAAGATAAAGACATAGAATTTCGTGTGCTTCGAAGTGACATAGCTTCAATTACCTCAGATCAGTGGCAGAACATTTGCGATGCAATCGCTCTTTCTCATTTATGGGCACTAGGCGCATATGAACTTGTACGCACACTATGTCAATGCTTGAGAGATTCATCGGAACTCTCTAAGGATGTAAAGGAACGATGCAAAAAGCTCAAAATTGAATTTGAACGTATTCGCATGCCACTTGCAAAACTAGAGACTCCAGATCGTCACCATCAAACTGACTATGGAGTCGCATACGCTGGATTTAATGAAACACATGGACTCGGTTGGATGGTTTCAGAAAACGACTTCGTTTCCAGAGAAAAACTTGGAATAGCGCTACTGGAATTCCTTGAATTTGCACGAACAAAGCAAAAATAAACCGAAACTTCTCTCTCAAATGCCACCTCCAAATAACCCTAATGACCGATTTAAACCCTGAAACCGTTGAATACGCTGGCTTTTGGATACGTGTGGGGGCGTCCATCATTGACTCGATTTTGTTGATGATGATTACCTACCCGATTCTTTATGCCGTGTACGGCTGGGCGGGCTTGGATTATGGCTACGCCATGCGCACGACGGGGTTTGTGGATATTTTGATCACTTGGATTTTGCCTGTCATCGCTGTCATTTGGTTTTGGGTCGCAAAACAAGCCACGCCGGGCAAAATGCTGCTGTCGCTGCGGGTGGTGGACGCTAAAACGGGCGGCAGCCTGAGCGTGGGGCAAAGCATTGCGCGGTATCTTGGCTACTTTGTTTCTGGTATTCCGTTTGGTTTAGGCTTGATTTGGGTGGGCATCGACAACAAAAAGCAGGGCTGGCACGACAAGATTGCCGGCACGGTGGTGGTTCGCAGCAAGCAGCGGGGCACAGAGGCTGTGCGGTTTCCACAGGCTTAGAAAGCTTGAATCTACAGGTCAATTTAAGCCTTTAGCCGGCGTATTTATTGCCTAAACAGCTATATTATTTATAGCAAAATTAAACCACTTCAACCCGATATTCCACCGCCAGGGTGTGCGCTTTACCAGCTGGCACGCTGACGGCGTTTTCACGGGCGTTGGCGCTTTCGACGCAGACGAAGCGTTTCCAGCCAGTTGCGTCATCTGTGCCCAAATCGCCCATTTGCGCCGCCCTGGCCGCCCAAGGGTTCCAAACGACCGTGCTTTGGCTGCCTAGTTTGGCGATGTGGATACGGCGCTTGAAACCTGGGTCGACGATGGTGCAGCGCTCTGGGCTGTTGATGTAGACGCGGTCGACCTCGGCCGCAAAGCCAATGGAACCGGCTTGGTCATCCTCGGTCCAGCCGGCGGCTTTGTCGTGAAAATGGATGCCGTCCAAGCCGTCAACATAGACCTGGGCCACGTCGCTGACCGAGAAATAGGTGTGCAAGGCTTCGGTGGTGCTGAAGTCAGACTCGCCCAGGTTGCGGGTAATCAGGGCGATTTTGAGGGTGTTGCCCACGTTGATCAACAGCTCCAGCTGCGCTTGGTGCGGCCACATCGCTTGCATCGCCGAGGTGATGGGCAAGGTGAGGCTGATTTCGGTAGAGCCGTCGTCTAGGCTGCGGGTGCTTTTGACTTGCCACGGCTGGGTGCGGGCAAAGCCGTGCATGGGGAAACTTGCCTCGGAACCGTGCGTACTGAACCACGGCCAACAGACAGGGATGCCGCCGCGAATAGACGTTTGGGGCGCAAATGTGGCAGCCGATGACAACCAAATCACGGGTTCAGCGGTGGATATGGGCTGCCAACTGAGCAACTGGCCGCCTTGCAGGCAAATGCTGGCACTGGCGTGGGCGTTGGTGATGTCGGCAACCAGCAAACCTTCGCCAACGGTTTTGAAGCGCAGTTTGAAGGGGATGGCAAAGCGATCGTTCAGATCGTTCAGGTCGTTGTGCTCAGCCAACGCGTCAGAGGGGGCATTCATGGCAAAAACTCTTATTTTTCTTCTTGAGGGGGTTTAATTCAACAGCAATTTCAGGTCAGACGCCAAGGCCTCGGCACCGCTGCCGTAGCGGGTATACAGGCGCACATTGCCCTTGGTGTCGTACACAAAGCTGCCGGCCGAGTGGTCCATGCTGTAGCTGGTGTCTGTGCGACCGGGTACTTTTTTGTAAAAGGTTTTGAAGTCTTTGGCGACGGCTACCAGCTTGTCTGGCGTGGTGCGCATAGCCAGAAATGTCGGGTCAAAGTTGGCCATGTAGGCTTTAAGTATCGGCAGGGTGTCGCGCTCAGGGTCGATGGTGATGAAGAGGCCCTGTACTTTGTCGCCGTCACCCTTGTTATTTTTTTCCAGCAGTTTTTTGGCCTCGGCCAGCTCAGCCATGGTGGTGGGGCAAACGTCTGGGCACTGGGTGAAACCAAAGAACAAAACGACGACTTTGCCGGCAAAGTCTTTGATGCTGCGGACTTGGCCATTGTGGTCCACCATGATGCCATCGGCGCTGAAGTCTTTGGCGTAGTCGGCGCCGGTGATATCCACCGCTTTGAACGCCATTTTCCGCTCTGTACAGGCCGTAAATAGGGCTGTAGCCGGCGTCATTATTGCCAAAGCTGCTATTGATTTAATAGCATTTTGCAGCCATATGCGTTTATTCAACATCTACTGTTCCTGACCTATTTAATTGCTTTTTGATACTTTTAGTTCCCTTTGGGAACGGATTGCAGCAGTTCGGCCAGCTCTTTTTTCCAAAACTTGGCCTGCCCCGTGGTGCCATGGCCAGCGGTGAATTCGCTGGCTGGAATCAGCAAGATTTTGCCGTTTTTAACGCGTTTGATCTCGCGTTCGAGCACGCCGTTTTCAGGCGGGTTGCGCTCATCGTCGGCGGAGTTGATGGCCAGCAGCGTCGCGGTGATGCGCTCTAAACCAGCAGAAGGGTTGTAGTCGCCCGAAGACGCCCACTGGTAGAGGTGATCATTGGCGTCGCCGGCAAAAGCAGCTTTCAAGCGGGTGTCGAGGATGTCGTCAGCCTTGGCGCGGGTGGGGGCGGCTTTGGCGATGGCTTGGCTGCCGCCATTGGTGGCAGTGGCGTAAAAAACGGAGGCAAATTGCCAGCTGCGTGGCTGCTGGGTGTAGTTGCCTTGCAGCCACTCGGGGTCGTTGCGGATGGAATCGACGATCAAACGGCGCAGCATCCAGTTGCGGCTGTTCATTTCTGTGGGTAAGGAGGCCATGGGCACGGCGATGTCCATCATGTCGGGGTATTTTTGCGCCCACATCCAGACCTGCATACCGCCCATGGAGTTGCCAATCGCCAATCGCAGGCGTTTGATGCCCAGGTGCTCTTTGACCAGCCGGTATTGCGCGGTGACCATGTCGTCGTAGTTGTAATTGGGGAATTTAGCGCGCAGGCCGTCGGAGGGTTTGCTGGATTTGCCCGTGCCAATCGCATCGGGCAGGATGATGAAGTATTTGTTGGCATCAAGTGGCTGACCGGGGCCAAACAGCTCGCCACCAAAGTTGGGGTTGGCCATGCCAATGCCCGTGCCTGTGGTGCCATGCAACACCAAAACAGGCTCGCCCGAGGGATTGCCAATGGTGGTGTAGCTCAATTTCAGCTCGGGCAAGGTTTCGCCGGTGCTGAATTTAAAATCCCGAACGACCCAGCTTCCCTCTACAGGCTTGGGTATATTTTGCGCCAGCGCGGTGTTTTCAAAGAGAGAAAAGCCCATGATCAGTACCCATACATAAAAGAAACGCTTGCAGAATAAGTTCATCTAAGTCTCCTAAAAGTTTTATATTTAAGGGTGATTTATAAATAGTGATCAACCAACAAAGCGGCAAACAACACACTGAGGTGAATCAAGGAAAAGCGGAAGGTTTTTCGTGCCAGTTCGTCCGAGTAATTGCGCCACAGGGCGAAAGCATAGGCGGTAAAGCCCATACTTAAAGTCACCGCTGCGACCAAGTACAGCCATGAGCTCATGCCGAAGACGAACGGCATCAAGCACGCCGGAAACAGCACGAGTGTGTACAAAAACACCTGCAAGCGGGTGAACTCGTTACCGTGGGTGACGGGCAGCATGGGCAGGCCAGATTTTCGATAATCCTCCACGCGGTACATCGCCAGCGCCCAAAAGTGCGGTGGTGTCCACAAAAAGATGATCAAAAACAAAATCAAGGCTTCAGGGGCGACCGCATTGGTCATGGCCGCCCAACCCAGCACGGGCGGCATGGCACCCGAGGCACCGCCGATGACGATGTTTTGCGGGGTGAGCGGCTTCAAAATCACGGTGTAGATGACGGCGTAGCCAATGAAGGTGGCAAAAGTGAGCCACATGGTCAGAGGATTGACCCAAACATACAAAACGGCTGAGCCCATGGCGCACAGCGCGGCGGAGAAGATGAGGGTTTGCCTGTCGCTGAGCTCGCCCTTGGCCGTGGGCCGCCAGGCGGTGCGCTTCATTTTGGCGTCTATGCCTTTTTCAACCATGCAGTTGAAAGCGGCGGCAGCGCCTGCCACCAGCCAAATGCCCAGGCAGGCGAGCAAGCCGACTTTGACTTCTGCCCATGATGGCACGCCAGGCACGGCCAAGACCATGCCAATCAGTGCGCAAAAAACGATGAGTTGAATCACTCGGGGCTTGGTGAGGGCGTAAAACTGCTGAAAAATTGTCTTAGAAAGAGTCATGGCTTATTTTAGGTTTTTATCTGGGGCTGTTGAGCGGCTCAAAATCCAGGTCAGCGCCATGACCAAGCCGGCAGCGCCAGCCGTGTGCGCCAGCGCGGCGAAGAGCGGCCAACCCATCACGGCATTGGTCACGCCGGTGAAAAACTGCCACAGCGCCAACCAGATCAGCCAATTTGAATACCGTTTGAAGCTGGGCGCTTTGTTATTTGCAGCGGCTTGAGACAACCGCCAAGCGCTGTAGCCCAGTGCCAGAAACACCACATAAGCAGACAAACGGTGGGTGTAATGGATGGCGGTCAATGCAGAAAAAGTGATATTTTCACCTGATGACGTGAGACCTAACTCTCGCCACAAGCTAAAACCCATGGCGAAATCCATCTCTGGCCACCAGCTTTTTTGGCAAGCAGGGAAGGTATCACAGGCCAGCACCGCGTAGTTGGTGCTGACCCAACCGCCCAGCGCGATTTGCAGCCAGACCAACGCGAAGGTTGCGATGAGTACTGTACGTAAACGCTTTGGGACAGCCACAGCATTGGTTTCGGAAGTCACCAAATCATAGTGCTTGGCTTGTCGAGTTAGCAAAGCTAACAACAGCAATGCACCCAGCAAATGCAGGGTGACGATGACCGGAAAGAGCTTCAGCGTGACCGTGAGCGCACCAAATGCCCCCACCACGCAGACCCACAGCAAACTTGCAGTCGGCCACCAAGGGCTGATCTGCAGATGCGTTTTAAGCTGGTAGTGCGACAAGTGCTGCACTTTAGCCTGGGCCTGCTTGCGTGCTGTGTAGCGTGTCCACCAGCTGTGCAGAGTCAAGGTCAAAATCAACACACCCACGCTGGTGGCTAGGTAGCGATGCAGCATTTCAATCCAGGCCTTGGTCGTTGTGACCGCACCTGTAGGTATCGCGGCTTGCGCGGCGTCCACATGCACTTTTGCGCCAAACGGTGTGGCACTGCCGTAGCACCCTGGCCAGTCTGGGCAGCCCAAGCCAGAGTCCGTCAAACGTGTGAACGCACCGAAAATGACCAAATCGAAGGTGAGAAACAACGTGAATACCGTTAACGCCTGCAAACGCTTGAGGCGTTGGCCTTGGCTTTGACTTCGGTTATCGGCACTTTTGTGCTGCAGCCACCACCAGGCCAGTGGGCCAATAGCGACTGACAAGCCTAAAAGCATAACGCGCAAGATAGGCGCGAGATTGACCAAGCTGGGAGTTTCCATAATCTAGGTACTACAAATGAACGGACAGCTTAGCGGCCAGCTTTGTCCCAGGACGCCGACGCCCGCATGACACGGTCAATATCGCTCTTGGCTTTCTTCGCGGCGGCGGCATCTAAACCTGGCGGGAAGCGCATCATCCAATTGCCCATGGGGTCGATCAGGTACAAGTGGTCGGCCAATTGCTGGCCTGGTGCGGGCTGCATCCAGGAGGTGACTTGCGCAGCGGGCAAACGCAAAACGGTCGCATCTTTCAACGCGGGAAGGATGGCTGGCGCAATGGGTGCCGCATCAGAAACCAGCCACACCCAATCGAGCCTGTCTTTTTCTTTGCCCAAGGATTCACGCAATTGGCGCTGCAAGTACAAATGCGTTTGGCAAACAACCTCGCAAGCGCCACCAGACACGCTGACCAACAACCATTGGCCGGTGAGCGTTTGCAGGTTGACGCTTTTACCATCCAAACTGGCTGCATTCAAGTTGGGAACGATTCTTTGCGGGTTGATCAGCTCGCCAAAATTGCGTCTGCCTTCTGGACGAATGACGTAGTAGGCGAAGTATGACGCGATGACGGGTGATGCGCAAAGCAGCAGCACCAACAGCATCTTCCAGCGACCGTTTTTTGTGCGCTGCGCCATATCTGCGCCGATGGTGGCCGCGTCGGATTGCGGCAGGCTGTGAACCGTCATCTCTAAGGGATGCGGCGATGGTTTGGTGTCGTTACTCATGGTTTGTTTTATTTAGTGATGTGACTGCTGGTGAATTCAGAATTATTAGAATTCTTAGATTTGATAGCGGGGCGGATGAATTGAAACCATGCATACAGCAACAGAATGAGGGCGCTCAACGCCCACCATTGCACCATGTAGCCATAGTTCTTTTCAGCGCCAAAACTGGGCTGCGACCAGTTGCGCAACAGTTGCGCGCCACGCTCTTTTTGATCGGTTGCCGCAACTTTGGCGGCCTTGGCATCGACTTGATCAAGCTGCAGCAATGAGTACGGCAGCAAGTCAATTTTAAATTCTTGTGCCAAGGCTTCTATTTCAATATTTTGCCGTAAAGCGCCCTTGTCAGCGCCTTTGAACTCGAATAGCTTTGAGGGCGACAGGGCAAGGCGACCGACGATGGTTACCTGTGCTGTATCTGTGGCCACTTCAGGCAGTTTGTTGCGGTCTAAAAAATTCCTTGGCAGCCAACCGCGTTGCACCAAAATGACTTTTTTATTCGCCTTAGAGGCATCTTCAAATTCAAAGGGCGTTAAGACAAACAGGCCTGGCTTGGCATCCATCTGCCGATTGTCCAAAAACAGCGTGTGCTGCGGCAGCCAATGGCCCGTTAAGGTGATGGTTCGATGTAAGACATTTGGGGCGCTTGCTTCCTGTTTAGCTGTTGATATTGAAGTTGCTCGCATCAATGCAGCGGCGTCTAAGCTGGGTAGCGTTGCTTGTGTCTGAATGGAGGCCTGCAGCGCTAGTTTTTCGTGGGCGCGACTGAGTTGCCAAAAGCCGAGCTTCAGCGTTAAAGCCGCTGCAAGGATCGCAGCCCCAGTCATTAGCCAAAAACGACTATTTAAGGTCTTTAAACTCACGCGATAATCCTACCTATGACGTATATTGCAATTATTGGATTCATCGCTATTTTGGGCAGCTTAGGTGCCGCCATGTTTTTCATGCTCAAAGGCTGCGAAAAAGACAAACAAGACGGCAAAACAAAAGCCAACAAGATGGCAAAAGCCTTGGCGTTTCGGGTTGGCTTCTCCATCCTGCTTTTTATTTGCATTTTAATTGCTTGGCGATTGGGCTATATACATCCTACTGGGATAGCGGCAGGGCGTTGATCGTTCCGACCTTGATCACATGAAACACAAAAAAGGCGCTTGAAAGCGCCTTTTTAACATCGAAAAATTGATTCCTTGGCAGCTTACATCCAGTAAACGAGGATGTACAAGCCAAGCCAAACCACATCCACAAAATGCCAATACCAAGCAGCACCCTCAAAACCGAAATGACTCTCAGGCGTAAAGTGGCCTTTTTGCAAACGCAGCGTGATGAACAAGAGCATCAACATACCGATAAACACATGGAAACCGTGAAACCCAGTCAACATGAAGAAGGTTGAACCGTAGACGCCAGAAGCGAGTGTCAAATTCATTTCATGGTACGCGTGGTAGTACTCATAGCCTTGAACAAACAAGAATACGATACCCAGCAACACCGTCAGCCACATGAACAAAATTGTTTTGCTACGGTTGCCCGCAATCAGGGCGTGATGGGCGATGGTGATGGTGACACCCGAAGACAGCAATAGCGCGGTGTTGACAGTTGGCAATGAGCCCATGATGCTAGCCCACAAGCCATTCCCCACAATTAGCGGCTTCATGGCCGTGAAGGGCTCGACGATGTCGGCGGGCGAAGCGGTCGCACCTGCAGCCAAACTTGGCCACACGGCTTTGAAGTCAGGCCACAACAATTGCTGGTCTAAACTACCGAGTTCAGGCACAGAGTGCGCTCGCGCCCACCAAAGTGCGGTGAAAAACGCGCCGAAAAACATGACTTCAGAGAAAATGAACCAGCTCATGCTCCAACGGAAAGACAGGTCGATTTTGCGACCATATTGACCACCTTCGCTCTCGGAAACTGCCTCGCTAAACCACTGAAACAGCACAGTAAGCCAGATCACCATGCCAGCCAACAAGGCATACTTGCCCCAGTCTGCGCCATTGATCCATTGGCCAGCCCCCAAAATCACAAACAACAAGCCCAGTGCAGCTAGCACAGGATGGCGTGATGGATGGGGTACGAAATAGTATGGTGTTGAACCGTGTGCGTGTGAACTCATCTGAACTCCTGACTCTCTCTACATTTATATAAAACCGAAACTAAAACCAAACGCGTCATTATTTAGACACTACAAAATTTACCAATCCAATCAAACCACCAATCATAAGCATCACCAGCACGATAGCGGTGATGACAATATGCACGGGGTTGAGTTTTTGCAAATCATTCTGATATTCGCTATTTTTACGAATACCTACAAAAGACCATAAAACAGCTTTCAAAGTACTCAAAAAAGCACTCATGCGCCTTCCTCAACGTCCTTGACAACAGGCTTCAACGCAGCGACTGGAGCCGCTGGCGTTTTGCCACCCACTTCGAAAAACGTGTACGACAAGGTGATGGTGCTGACATCTTTAGACAATTTGGGGTCGATCACAAAAGCCACTGGCCATTGTTTTTTCTCACCCGCTTCTAAAGTGTATTGTTGAAAACAAAAACACTCTAGCTTATTAAAATGCGCTGCAGCTTGAGATGGTGCGTAACTAGGAATAGCCTGCGCAGCCATTTTGCGGTTTTGCACGTTTTGAAACTCGTACATCACGGTAGCCAATTCACCCGGGTGAACCTGTACAGATCGCATCGCTGGCTTGAAATCCCACGGCCCTCTGGCGTTTGCATCAAACTCGACGGTGATCAAGCGAGTTTTATCAACTTGCGTATTTGCGGGTGCCTGAGAAGTCGCACCTGCAATATTTTTGTCACCCAGCGCCAAAATATTGATGCCGGTCATCTCGCAGATAGCCTTGTACAAAGGCACCAAGGCATACCCAAAAGCAAACATGGCCAAGACTATGATGGCTAGCTTGCCCACCATATTGGTATTTTCTTGTTTGCTATTCATGTACGACTTTTAACCAGCAAGCCTCAATGGCTCATCACGTACATTTTCGCCATGAATCCAAGGAAAAACACGACCGCAATTGAGGCCAAGATGAGCCCCATTTTGCGATTATTTTTCTTTTGTTCAGAAGCAGACATTTATATCCAGGCCTTTGCAGTGTGAGGTCAGGCAATGATTTTGTTTGCTGCAGCATTGAGCTTAGGCGGTGTTTCGAAAGTATGGAACGGTGCTGGCGATGCAACTTCCCACTCCAAACCTTCTGCACCTTTAACAATATCGGTAGAGTTTGCATCTTCCCATGGGTTGTTTGATACCTTCACGCCTTTGCCCATCATGGCAGGGAGCACAACGAAGAAGAAGAAATATACTTGCGCCAAACCGAAGGCAAAAGCACCGACTGAGGCGATCGCATTGAAATCCGCGAACTGCATTGGGTAATCGGCATAACGACGTGGCATACCAGCCAAGCCCAAGAAATGCATGGGGAAAAATGTGACATTGAATGAAATCAATGACCACCAGAAATGGATTTTCCCGCGTGATTCGTTGTACATCACACCCGTCCACTTTGGACACCAATAGTAGAAACCAGCAAACATGGCGTACAAAGAGCCAGCGACCAACACGTAATGGAAGTGAGCAACCACATAATAAGTGTCATGCAACTGGATATCGATAGGCGCCATGGCCAGAATCAAACCAGAGAAGCCACCAACTGTAAACACGAAAATAAAGCCCACCGCAAACAGCATAGGTGTTTCGAAGGTCATCGATCCACGCCACATCGTCGCAATCCAGTTGAAAATTTTCACGGCAGTTGGAACCGCAATCAGCATGGTCGCATACATGAAGAACAATTGTCCAGTGACCGGCATGCCCACGGTGAACATGTGATGCGCCCAAACGATAAAGCTCAGGATGGCAATGCTTGAGGTCGCGTACACCATCGAGGCATAACCGAACAGCCGCTTGCGTGAGAAGGCAGGGACAATGTGGCTGATGATGCCGAAGGCAGGCAAAATCATGATGTACACCTCTGGGTGACCAAAGAACCAGAAAATATGCTGGTACATGACCGGATCACCACCGCCAGCGGGGTTGAAAAAGCTGGTTCCAAAATGGCGATCTGTAAGCGTCATTGTGATTGCGCCCGCCAAAACAGGCATCACGGCAATCAGCAAATAGGCAGTGATCAACCAAGTCCAGCAAAACATTGGCATTTTCATCAGTGTCATGCCAGGGGCGCGCATATTTAGAACCGTCACAATAATATTGATAGAGCCCATGATGGAGCTCGCGCCCAGAAGGTGCAGCGCAAAAATACTGGTATCCATAGACGGACCCATTTGCAGGGTTAGAGGTGCGTACAAGGTCCAACCCGTTGCAGGCGCACCGCCAGGCAAGAAAAATGAGCTTACAACCATCAGCGCGGCAGGAATCATCAACCAAAAGCTGAAGTTATTCATACGCGCGAAGGCCATGTCTGCAGCCCCAATTTGTAATGGGATCATCCAGTTGGCAAAACCCACAAAACCCGGCATGATGGCACCAAACACCATGATGATGCCGTGCATGGTTGTCAGCTGGTTGAACAACTCAGGGTTGATCATTTGCAGGCCTGGCTGAAACAATTCAGCACGAATCATCAACGCCAAGATGCCGCCAATCATGAACATCGTGAAACTAAACAACAAATACAAAGTACCAATGTCTTTGTGGTTGGTCGCATACACCCAACGGCGCCAGCCCGCGGGCGCACCGTGGTCATGATGGTCATCATGCGCATCATGCGCGTGAGAGGAATGGTCTAGTACTGCACTCATTTTGATACTTTCTCGAAACTAATTTGGTTCAATGCTTACTTGCGGGCGGCCAAAACTTCAGCTGGCTGCACCAGCTGACCCGTTTTATTGGACCAGTTATTTTTTGTGTAAGTGATAACGGAAGCTAAATCTGTATCGCTTAACTGCTTCCAAGCTGGCATAGCCCCATTGTTTTGACCATTCAATAAAACCATGATTTGCTTGGTCTTATCGGCATCTAAAACAACTGCAGCACCATCGAGCGGCTTGATCGCACCAGCGCCTTTGCCGTTGGCTTGGTGACAGGCTGCGCAATTAGCAGCATAAACCTTTTCACCACGCTTCAAGATATCGTCCATCGTCCAAACTTTGCTTGGATCATCCGCCTTGGCAGCCAGTTTCTTTTGCTCGCCGGCCACCCACTTGCTGTAATCTTCAGCAGACACGACCTTCACATGGATAGGCATGTAAGAGTGCTCTTTGCCGCACAACTTCGCGCACTGGCCGTAGTAATCACCAATTTTCTCTGCACGGAACCAAGTGTCACGTACAAAACCCGGCACAGCGTCTTGCATGATGCCAAAGGCGGGGACGGCAAAGGTGTGAATCACATCATTGGCAGTCGTGATGACACGCACCTTTTTATTAACAGGCACAACCAGCGGGTTATCTACTTTGAGCAGGTAATTGTCTACGGTTTGACCACTTTTCGGCCCACCGTTTTCAGACATTTCACGGTGCGTCGCATCTAAAGTTGAAACAAATCCAATGCCTTCACCTTCGCCCTTGATGTAGCTATAACCCCATTTCCACTGCATACCCGTGGCCTTCACCGTCAAGTCTGCATTGGTGGTGTCCTTCATCGCCACAACCACCTTAGTAGCTGGCAATGCCATCAAAATAACAATGAGGAACGGAATGATGGTCCAAATGACTTCAACCGTCACGGATTCATGAAAATTCGCGGGTTTATGACCCACAGATTTGCGATGTTTCAAAATGGAATAAAACATCACACCGAAAACCAAGATGAAAACAACGGTACAAATTATCAACATGTACCAATGCAACCAGCTTTGCTCTTGCGAAATTTTAGTGACGCCTGTCGTTAAATTCAGTTGATTAACGCCAGGGCCGCCTGGCAAATCAGCCAAAGCAAACGCAGCAGTTGCCCCAAAAGAACTTACAGCAACGCCTGCTTTTTGCAAAAGATTGGTCAATTTATTAGAAATTAATGTATTCAACATGTTTGCCACTTTTTCACTTCTCATCGCCCCAAAAAACACGTATGTCAATGAATTTACATACCCAAAAGGTGCAAGCCACATACAAGATGTGTTTGCCACTAAACTCGCTATTGTATTCGCCTTGGCCTTACCAATCTTTACACTCGCATAATTTCCGGCTTTTACAACCAAAAAAGACTCGACTAACGAGACCTAACTTGAAAATCCTTCACCTTCAGCCACAGATTGATAAGTCTTATGTTAATTTAGATTTAAATCAGGGCTGCGCGCTGACCATTGGCAATTTTGATGGTGTCCATCGTGGTCATCAAGCCATGCTTGCGCTCTTGAAAAATGAAGCCTCGAACCGCAACATCCCCAGTTGCGTGATGACGTTTGAACCTCACCCGCGCGATTATTTTGCAAAATTAACAAACAATCCAAACCTAGCACCTGCCCGCATTGCCACTTTAAGAGACAAATTGACTGAATTAGCACGTTGCGGCGTTGATCAATGTGTTGTCTTACCCTTCAATGCTGGTTTTGCAGCTCAATCCCCAGAAAACTTCATCAGGGATGTGCTCGTCAACAGATTAGCTGTGAAGTATGTCCTCGTGGGCGATGATTTTCGCTTTGGCGCTAAGCGTGCTGGTGATTACGCCATGCTGGACGCTGCAGGAGAGCAAGCTGACTTTGAAGTCGCCCGCATGAACAGCTACGAAGTGCATGGTTTGCGTGTTTCAAGCTCTGAGGTGCGTGGGGCTTTGAACCAAGGCCGCATGAATGATGTTGCCAAGCTGCTCGGGCGTCCCTACAGCATCAGCGGTCACGTGGTACATGGGCGAAAGTTAGGACGCGAGCTGGGCTGCCCGACGCTCAATTTACGTTTCTCGCACTGGAAACCTGCCGCCAGTGGCATTTTTGCGGTTCGTGTCTTCGGTTTGACTGACCATGCGCTCGATGGCGTTGCCAACTTGGGGATTCGACCCTCGCTGGATCCCAGTGACGTCAATGGCGGCCGCGTCTTGCTGGAAACGCATTGCCTAGACTGGCCTGATGCTTTAGGCGCTGAAGGTGGCTACGGTAAAATTATCCGTGTTGAGTTGCTGCACAAGCTACACGACGAGCTGAAATACGACAGCCTAGAAGCGTTAAAAACGGGCATCGCCAAAGACTGTGTTGATGCACGCGCTTTTTTCAAATCGATCTAATTACTTTCCGCACTTATTCTCCGCACTGAAATTCACATGACTCACACCGCCAGCACCGCAAACACCGACTACCGCAGTACTCTCAACCTGCCAGACACCCCCTTTCCGATGCGTGGCGACCTGCCCAAGCGCGAGCCGGGTTGGGTCAAGTCCTGGGAAGACAAAGGTATTTACAAAAAACTGCGCGATGTGCGTGCTGGCAAACCCAAATTTGTGTTGCATGACGGCCCGCCTTTTGCCAATGGCCCGATTCATATCGGTCATGCAGCCAACAAAATATTGAAAGACATGATCGTCAAAGCGCGCCAGTTGGATGGTTTTGATGCCGCCTATGTGCCGGGCTGGGACTGCCATGGCCTGCCGATTGAGAACGCCATCGAAAAACTGCACGGTCGCAACCTGCCGCGCGACGAAGTGCAAGCCAAAAGCCGCGCCTTTGCCGAAGAGCAAGTCAACGTCCAAATGACCGGTTTCAAACGCCTGGGCGTGCTGGGTGAGTGGGACAACCCCTATCGCACCATGGATTTTGCCAATGAGGCCAACGAAATCCGCGCGCTCAAACGCATCATGGAGCGCGGCTTTGTCTACCGGGGCCTGAAACCGGTGAACTGGTGTTTTGACTGCGGCAGCTCCTTGGCTGAGGCTGAAGTTGAATATGCCGATAAAAAATCGCAAACGCTGGACGTGGCTTTTCAATGCGCTGAGCCTGAAAAACTGGCAGCGGCGTTTGGCCTGGACAAACTCAGCAAAGACGCTTTTGCCGTGATCTGGACCACCACCGCGTGGACGATTCCCGCCAACCAGGCGCTGAACCTGAACCCGGAGCTGGAATACGCCTTGGTCGATACCGAGCGCGGTTTGCTGATCTTGGCGGCTGTTTTGGTTGAGAAATGTCTGGCCCGTTACAAGCTCGAAGGTACTGTTTTAGCGACGACCCTGGGTAAAAATCTAGCGCTGTTGAAATTCAAGCATCCGCTATTTGATGTGGATACCGGTGACTCTGCGCAAAACTACCAACGCTTCAGCCCCGTGTTTTTGGCGGATTACGCCACCGCCGAGGACGGCACCGGTTTGGTCCACTCCGCACCCGCTTATGGGGTTGAAGACTTTAACTCCTGCATGACGAATGGCTTTACGGCCAACGACATTTTGAACCCGGTACAAGGCAATGGTCGCTATGTGGATGAATTGCCCTTGTTTGGCGGTTTGAACATCTGGAAAGCCTGCCCCGTCGTCATCGAGGCGCTGCAAAACGCCAACCGTTTGCTGGCGACTGAAAACATCACCCACAGCTACCCGCATTGCTGGCGCCACAAAACACCGGTGATCTACCGGGCGTCGGCGCAATGGTTTGTGCGCATGGACGAAGCCACCAGTGCAACGCAAGGCGTTTTCACAACCGATAAAGCCGCCCGCACGCTGCGCCAACTTGCACTCGCGGCGATTGAAAACACGAATTTTTACCCGGAAAACGGCCAATCACGCCTCTACACCATGATTTCGGGCCGTCCCGACTGGTGCATCAGCCGTCAGCGTAACTGGGGCGTCCCGCTGCCGTTTTTCATCCATACCGCCACCGGTGAACTGCATCCGCGCACGATGGCGCTGATGGATACCGCTGCAACCATGGTTGAAACGGGCGGCGTGGAGGCCTGGAGCAAAGCCACCGCCGAGCAGTTGATTGGCGATGATGCCAACCACTACATCAAAATCAACGACACCTTGGACGTCTGGTTTGATTCTGGCACCACGCATTACCATGTCCTGCAAAAAGGCCACGCGACGCAATCGACCTGGCCTGCCGACCTGTATTTAGAAGGCCATGACCAGCACCGCGGTTGGTTTCACACCTCCTTGCTGACGGCCTGTGCCATGTATGACCACGCACCTTACAAAGGCCTGCTGACGCACGGCATGGCTGTCGACGGCAATGGCCGCAAGATGAGCAAAAGTGAAGGTAATGTGGTCGCGCCACAAGCCGTGAGCGACAAAATGGGGGCAGAGATCATCCGTCTGTGGTGTGCCTCGACCGATTATTCGGGCGACCTCACCATCGATGACAAAATTTTGGCGCGGGTGGTGGACATCTACCGCCGCATCCGCAACACCTTGAAGTTCTTGCTGGCCAACACCAGCGACTTTGACCCTGCGCTTGACGCAGTGCCTCTCAACGAGATGCTGGAAATCGACCGCTACGCCCTGAGCCGCTTTGCGCAGCTGCAAGCCGAGATCCTGGCGCACTACCAAGTGTATGAATTCCACCCCGTCGTCGGCAAACTGCAGGTGTATTGCAGCGACGATTTAGGTTCGTTCTACCTCGACATTTTGAAGGATCGTCTCTATACCACCGCGCCAAAATCCAAAGCACGGCGCA
>JAYUCJ010000043.1:0-1905 GCA_043740415.1 Polaromonas sp.
AATGCCACCCCCATGGTCAAGCGCCTGCTGATTGGCGGAAAAGGCATTTCGTTCTTCTCAAAAATCGGCTTCATGAACGAGCTGGCGCGCGGCGAAGTGGTCTGGCGCCCGCTGGCCAACGCCAAGATCAACAAGATCAACAAGATCAACAAGATCGAAGTCGGCATCCTGACCCCCTCGCACCGCACGCTGTCGCATGTGACGCTACAGTTTGTGGAGCGCATTGCGCTGCGGCAGAAGCAGGTGGAGCTGGTGGCTCGGGGTATAGAGGGGTATCTTTGCGTTTGTACGGACCATTGGCTTAAGATCAGACCGCTGTAACCAACCCATCTTTTGTCCAGATTTCCCCCAACGCCGATCCTGAAAATGCAATGATCGAAGCTACAAATTTCTCCGCAAACGATGCGCGTGACCAACGCATTGAAGCCCGAGTCAGCAACGCACAAAAGGCTTTGTTCCAGCGCGCTGCCCAACTATCAAACCGCAGCTTGAGCGAGTTTGTCGTCGCCAGTGCGCAAGAGGCAGCTGACAGGATCATCCAGGAACATGAAGCGACGCAGTTGACGCGGAGCGAGCAGATTGCGTTTGTTTCCGCGTTGCTCTATCCGCCGCAACCGAATGCACGGCTGCGTCATGCGGCTAAAAGGTACCGCTCTCTAATGGCAGTTTGTGCGGTTTGAAGTGACCGCATTGGGCCAAGTGCGGTCGAATATAGGCAAAATTCAAATGACGGCTTCAGACTAAATTCGGCTGCTCATTAACAACATATCTGTTCGACAAGCCAGATAGCCGACATTGGGTGGTGCTGCGAATTGATGGTCAGATTCAAGCAACGGGCGTTATGTGACGTTAACCACAGGTGGTGGAGCAAAAGTTCACAACGCAGATCATCGCTCGGGCTTTTGCATTTTTCGCTGCAACTCGGAGTACGTGCTTGAGTGTCGACCACACCGATGCGCACCAGCCCTCACATGACCCGTCCTGTCGAGGTCAGCCAATACAGTCATGGGCGCTTCTAACCTAAGGCATGGGATACCATGAAGGACACGAATGCTGGAGCATAAAGTCAAGCAATATCCAAGCAATATCCAAGACCGGCATTGGAAAAATAAATTCAACTCAGAGATTTCAGAAGTACATCACGACCATACTTTGCCTTGCAAATTCACGTAAACCGCCGTCTGGTAGATGCATCGCCGGGAAGCAGTTTGAGGGCAACAAGGTAGGTAAGTGGCTTCGGCCGGTTAGCTCACGGACCGGCCATGAGGTTTCAGAAGAGGAGCGGCGCTATGAAAACGGTATCAAAGCCCAGCTCTTAGATGTTGTGTCTGTGCCTTTGATTCAGGCCGCCCCGTTTGATCATCAAGTTGAAAACCACGTCTTGGATCACAAGTTTTATTGGACAAAAAACGGGACTGCCAACTGGAATCAGGTAGTTTCCTGTGTGGATGCGTTTGATCCGGCGTTTTGGGGAAATTCGCAAAGCACCTATCACGGAAAAAATGACAAGGTTACCGAGGCAAATGTAGTGAAGACTGGTAGCTCGTTAAAGTTAATTTCGGTGTCTGATTTGGAGGTTGTGGTGCATCTTGAAGACGGTTTTCAAGGTAATCCTGGAAGGCGGCGTGTACGTGCTCGGTTCACCTTGAATCACACGCCTTATCTCATGTCGATTACAGATCCTGAAATTGAAGAAGCGTATCTGGCCAAAGGCGATGGAATGTACCCTGTTGGAGTAGCCGCGCTTTGCGTAAGCCTGGTCGAAGTCTGGAACGGCTTTGCGTTTCGCGTAGTTGCTTCCGTTATTACCCCACAAAGATGTGCGCAAATAAATGGCCATTGAGATATACACGGTCGGACATTCGACCCAACCATTTGAGAAATTCCTGAGCTTGCTTCAGAAGC
>JAYUCJ010000044.1:0-12941 GCA_043740415.1 Polaromonas sp.
GACCAGCCTTTCACAGATTTCACATCGTTAATTAGAACCGTCTCCCCTTTTTGAGTCACTGCCTGATAAAGATCAGCATCACCAATCTTGATGTGTACATTCGTGAAGCTAACATCCAGCGCAAAAAATCGGTGCGCCAAAAGCTCAATGTGATTGCCAGCGAATTCAAAGGCCGCAACGTGTTGCTGGTTGACGATTCAATTGTGCGCGGCACCACCAGCCGAGAGATTGTGCAAATGGCGCGTGATGCCGGCGCAAAAAAAGTGTATTTAGCCAGCGCTGCGCCGCCCGTGCGCTTTCCTAACGTGTACGGCATTGACATGCCGACCTCAGCCGAGCTGGTAGCGCATGACCGCACGGTGGAGCAAATTCGCGTGGCGATTGGGTGCGACGCGCTGATTTATCAAGATGTTGACGGCATGAAGCGCGCTATCGGCTCGCTTAACCCGAAGCTCGATGGCTTTGATGCATCGTGTTTTGATGGCGTGTACGTCACGGGCGACATCACGCCCGAATCAATTGCCAAAATGAATGCGGGCCGCACAGACAGTGGTGAAGAAGGCGGCGTGGATGTGTCGCGCCTGGCGCTGCCCAATCCTGAAGAAGTGTGAAATGACTACCAACAAATTACCCGACAACCTGCACCGCGACACGCTGGCCGTGCGCGTGGCCATCGAGCCTAGCCAGTACGGCGAAAACTCCGAAGCGCTGTACTTGACCAGCGGCTTTTTGCAACCTGATGCCGAGACGTCGGCACGGCGTTTTTCAGGTACTGAAGACGGCTATACCTACGGCCGCACTTCAAACCCCACCGTGACCAGTTTTGAGCGCCGCCTTGCCGCAATGGAGGGTGCTGAAGCCGCCATTGGCGCGTCGACTGGTATGGGCGCTATTTTGATGATGTGCATGGGCCTCTTGAAGTCAGGTGACCACGTCATCTGCTCGCGCTCGATGTTCGGCTCGACCATTAATTTGATTGGCCGCGAGTTCGGCAAGTTTGGTGTCGAGACCAGCTTTGTTTCACAAACCGATGTGACCGAGTGGAAAGCCGCGCTGCGCCCCAACACCAAAATACTTTTTGCTGAAACGCCGACCAACCCCCTGACTGAGGTTTGCGACATTGCGGCGCTGGCTGACCTGGCACACAGCGCAGGCGCCTTGCTGGCCGTAGACAACTGTTTTTGCTCGCCTGCCTTGCAGCGCCCGATTGAGTTTGGCGCAGACTTGGTCATCCATTCCGGCACCAAATATCTGGACGGCCAGGGCCGCGTGATGGCAGGCGCGATTTGCGGGCCCAGCAAACTCATCGTCGATGTGTTCGGCCCGATTGTGCGCACCGCCGGCATGACGCTGGCGCCCTTTAATGCCTGGGTGGTGCTCAAGGGGCTTGAAACGCTTGGCATACGCATGCAGGCGCAAAGCGCCAATGCGCTGGCTATAGCGACTTGGCTCGAAACCCAAAGCGCCGTGGCGCGTGTTTATTACCCCGGTTTGGCATCGCACTCGCAGCACGACTTGGCCATGCGCCAGCAGTCAGGCGTGGGCGGCCCCGTGTTGTCGTTTGAATTGCGGGGTGACACGGCTGAGGCTGCCCGCGCCAATGCATTTCATGTCATCAACAGCACCCGTGTGGTCAGTATTGCCACCAACTTGGGTGACACCAAAACCATCATTTGTCACCCCGGTACCACGTCGCATGGCCGCTTGACTGAAGAGCAACGCCAAGCTGCGGGCATTAGCCAAGGCTTGATTCGTCTGGCAGTTGGCCTGGACCATGTGGAAGACATCAAGGCCGATTTACGGCGCGGCCTGGACAGCTTGAAATGACACCAACAACCCAAACGCGCACACGTTTTGCGCCGTCGCCGACAGGTTTTATTCACCTTGGCAATATTCGCTCGGCGCTGTACCCGTGGGCATTTGCGCGTGCCACCGGCGGCGTGTTTGTGCTGCGTATTGAAGACACGGATGTTGAGCGCTCAAGTCAAGAGGCGGTAGACGTCATCATTGAAGGCATGCGCTGGCTGGGGCTTGACCACGACGAAGGCCCGTTTTTTCAAATGCAGCGTATGGCGCGGTACAAAGCGGTGCTGGCTGATTTGTTAGCCGCCGGCCATGTGTACCCCTGCTACATGAGCATGGCCGAGCTTGACACACTGCGCGAAGCGCAAACAGCAGCCAAGCAAAAGCCGCGCTATGACGGAACCTGGCGGCCCGAGCCGGGCAAAACCTTGCCAGCGGTGCCTGCAGGCGTGCAACCCGTGCTGCGTTTCAAAAACCCGCAAGGCGGCTCGGTGGTGTGGGAGGACAGGGTCAAAGGCCGCATCGAAATCAGCAACGACGAGCTCGACGATTTGGTCATCGCCCGGCCGGACGGAACACCAACTTATAACTTTTGCGTGGTCGTCGACGATATCGACATGTCGATTACGCACGTGATTCGCGGCGACGACCACGTCAACAACACGCCGCGCCAAATCAATATTTTTCAAGCGTTGGGAAAAGACGTGCCGGTGTATGCGCACCTGCCCACCGTGATGACTGAGTCGGTTGATGAGCACGGCGAAAAACACGTGGCGAAGATGTCCAAGCGCAACGGCGCAAAACCCGTTACGCAATTTGCCGCTGAAGGATTTTTGCCTGATGCAGTGGTTAACTATCTCGCGCGGCTGGGTTGGAGTCACGGCGACGATGAAATCTTCAGTCGCGAGCAGTTTGTGAGCTGGTTTAATTTGGATCATTTGGGCAAAAGCGCAGCGCAGTTTGATGAAGCCAAACTGCGTTGGGTCAATGCCCAACACCTCAAAGCGATGAGCGATGAAGCGTTGGCCGAAAGTGTTAAACCGTTTTTGGCAGTTGGCGTTGCTGCCGCCATTGCGCCTGCTCAGTTGGTTCGCGGCTGTGGCTTATTCAAAGACCGCTGCAGCACGCTGGTGGAACTTGCGGCTTGGCTAGACAAACTGGTATTGCCCGCGCAGCCCGGCGCCGACGATATGGCGGCGCACGTCACACCCGCCGCGCGGCCAGCAATCGAAAAATTAAGTCTGGCACTGGCCGCCTGCGAATGGAATAAAGCGGGTATCGCAGCGGCCATCAAGCAAGTGCTGCAAGACACCGGCTTGAAAATGCCGCAACTTGCCATGCCAGTGCGAGTCCTGGTGATGGGTACGCCACAAACCCCGTCGGTTGACGCGATTTTGGAGTTGATGACGCCCGCGGATGTGATTGCCCGGCTTTCGGTCTATTGAGCCCTTGAAAAGCCTCGCTTTTTCGGGCTATAATTCAAGGCTCGACAGAAATTGTAGTAATGCAAAATCTAAAGGGGGTATAGCTCAGCTGGGAGAGCGCTTGCATGGCATGCAAGAGGTCATCGGTTCGATCCCGTTTACCTCCACCAATTCACATTGGTGAGTCGTTGAGAAGGATTTGATTTTTGAGAGAGTTTTTGTCTGGTTGATGCAGAAATGCTAAAACCTTTCTGGAAGTTCCAAGGCTTTGACCCCATCGTCTAGAGGCCTAGGACATCACCCTTTCACGGTGAGTACCGGGGTTCGAATCCCCGTGGGGTCGCCAAGTTTTGTTGCACTTGGTTTGAGAGTTGAGCATAGCGCGTCAAGTGCTAGGTTGAACAATCAGGCAAACGCAACAACCACTGCGGAGTGGTAGTTCAGTTGGTTAGAATACCGGCCTGTCACGCCGGGGGTCGCGGGTTCGAGTCCCGTCCGCTCCGCCAAAAGTTTAAAAGCCTCGTTATTCACTGAATAACGAGGCTTTTTGCTTTGTTAGATGAGGTATTTGTATGTGTTTATGCCGCTATACGTCGTATTTATTGCCTAAATCGCTATCAAAAATATAGTAAATAAAGTTATTTCCCAAAGAAAAAGCGACCTAGCTTGCGACAGCTAGATCGCTTTTATAAAAGCGAAAGAATAATCTTTTCTTTAATGTCTGGGCTTATCGTCCAAATGAACGCGGTGGGCTACCACCTGGGCCACGCGGGGCAAAACCGCCGCCACCAGAACGGTTACCACCACGGTTGCCGCCGAAGCCGCCACCGCCATTACCACCACCACGACGGCCGCTGCCGGCCATGCTGTCTACGCTGGTGCGCAATGGGTCGGGCTGACCGCCAGCGTTGCCGCCACGTTGGTTGTGATTGTCTTGGTTGTTTGAGCTAAAGCCGGTGACGTTGCGACCGGCATCATGGCGAATGTTGCGGGGCTGGAAGTCATCACCACCGCCATTGCCAGAGTTACCTTGATTGCCACCGCCAAAACCACCACCGCCGCCGAATGGGCGACCACGGCCAGCTTGCGCTGGACGCGGGGCAGGTGGGCGACCACCATTGTCAACACTCGCAAAGCCTTGGCCGGGTTGACTTGGGCGGGCAGCGCGATGACCGCCACCGTTACCGCCACTGTTACCACCACTGTTACCACCACGTCCGCCGCCTGCTGGGCCGCGTCCTGGAGCCGCACCGTTGCCTGCGCGGTTTTCACGCACGCGGTTCAGCATGTCTGTGCGTGCCGCTTTGGCTGCAGCAGCCATCACATCGCGACCTGGTGGCTTGCCCAAGCCGCCCCAAATGGTTTGGCGTCCCATGGCCAATGGCTCGGCTTTTTCGCCGGCATCGGGGCCAAAGCCTTCGACGATTTCGACGTTGATGTTTTGTTTGGTAAATGCCTCGATGTCTTTCATGAAACCTTCTTCGTCCAAGCAGACAAAGTTGACCGCTTGACCATCTGCGCCCGCGCGGCCTGTGCGGCCAATGCGGTGCACATAGTCTTCGCTGACGTTCGGGATTTCGTAGTTGACCACATGTGGCAGGTCGTCAATGTCAATGCCACGTGCTGCAATATCTGTAGCTACTAAAGCACGCACTTCGCCGCTTTTAAAGCCGGCAAGGGCTTGCGTGCGGGCGCTTTGGCTCTTGTTACCGTGCAGTGCCATGGCAGTGATGCCATTCTTCTCCAAAAATTCGGCAACGCTGTTGGCACCAAATTTGGTACGGGTGAACACCAAGACTTGGCTCCACTTGTTTTCAGTGATGATGTGCGCCAACAAAGCTTTCTTTTTGGCACGACCGACGGGGTGAATCACCTGCGTGATGCGCTGCACAGTGGTGTTGCGCGGTGTCACTTGAATGTGCAGCGGGTCGTTCAACAAGTTGGCGGCCAAGTCGCGAATTTCGTCGCTGAAGGTGGCGGAGAACAGCAAGCTTTGCTTGTCTTTTGGCACCAGGGCCAAGATTTTTTTCACATCATGGATAAAGCCCATGTCCAACATGCGGTCGGCTTCGTCCAAAATCAGCATTTGCACTTGCCCGAGGTCCAACATGCCTTGCTGTTGCAAATCGAGCAAACGGCCAGGTGTGGCGACCAAAATGTCGACACCTTTTTTCAGCTTGCTGATTTGCGGGTTCATGCCCACACCGCCAAAAATGACGGTGGAAGTGAGTTGCAAATATTTGCCGTAGGTGCGTACAGATTCTTCAACCTGAGCGGCCAGTTCGCGGGTGGGTGTCAGCACCAGCACGCGGATGCCTGTGCCGCCAAATTTGTTTTGTGCGCTGCGCGACATCGAGAGGCGATGCAGCATAGGCAGCGTAAAGGCTGCGGTTTTGCCCGTGCCGGTTTGTGCGCCACCCAAAAGGTCGCGGCCTTCCAAGACGGCCGGAATGGCTTGTGCTTGAATAGGGGTAGGGGTGTCGTAGCCTTGTTCGAGTACGGCTTTCAAAATGGCAGGAGCCAAGTTCAATTCAGAAAAATTCATGGTTATAAGAGGCGCTCGTCCGGAGCGCTAGGGTATCAGCCCGTCGCAACCACAAAAAGGTTGCACCAGTCAAAGGCAGATGAAAAGCAAAATTGGATAAAAAGTTCTGACAAAGAGAAAAGCGGGTTTTTGGTTGAAACCTACAGACTTGTCAGTGTGATTTAGCCCCAGCAGGGTGCTGGCGTTGTGTACAACTGGAGTGCACAACAAACTTATTATCGCACAATTATCTAGATGCCGGTCACTAACAACTGTTTTGTGCAGATTAGCCTAGTTTGATTCGTTTTAAACCTGTTGTAGAAAGTTGTAGCACTTCAGCACGGGCTGGTGTGGCTGTTAAGTCCCAATCCGTCATCACGACACGTTCAAAACCGTTGCCTAAGTCATGCGTGCCAGGCTTGTGGGTGTGGCCGTGGATCATGGTTTTGGCATCCGAAGCTTTTAACCATGCGATTGCGGCAGCATCGTCCACATCTGCATATTCCAGTAGATGTTGTTGGTTTTTTTGACTCTCTAAGCGCATGTGCCGACCCATGGCTTGACGCTCAGCCAGCGGCTTTGCCAGCTGTGCTTGCTGCCATGCCGGTTGTCGCACGACGTCGCGGAAGGCCAAGTATTGGGTATCTGCCAAGCACAGCATGTCGCCGTGGGTGAGCAGGTAGCGTTGTTGCTGAAACGTCAGCACCGTTGGGTCAGCAAGGAACGTTGCGTTGCAAGTCGCCATCATCTGCGTGCCAACTAAAAAGTCGCGGTTGCCGTGCATGACATAGAGATTAAGGCGTTTGCCTGCTGCTTGAAGAACAAGTGCACAGCGCTCTTCAAAGTTCACATCGCTTGATTGTGGCGAAAGATCAGAGCGAATGCTGTCGTCGCCCACCCAGACTTCAAACAAATCGCCCAAAATGAAAACAGCACCGGCGGTGGTGCTGCTCATGTAACGCTGCCACACCTCGAAGGTGGCAGACTGTGATTCGCACAGGTGCAAGTCGGAAATTAAATCTACCGTTTCCCAATGTTGCAAAGCCTGCAGCTCTGCAAATTTCGGCGTGTTAGGTTTCATTGAATCAAAAGCTTAAATTCAAAGCTTTAATTCAAAGCTTAAATTAAAGCGCTACGGCTTTGGCAATCACGACATCGTCTTTTGGCACGTCGTCATGGAAACCTTTGCGGCCCGTTTTAACGGCTTTGATTTTGTCAACCACGTCATTACCTGCCACCACTTTGCCAAACACGGCATAACCCCAGCCAGAAGCTGAAGGTGCTGTGTGGTTCAAAAAGCCGTTGTCCGCTACGTTGATGAAGAATTGCGCGGTAGCTGAATGTGGGTCACCCGTGCGAGCCATGGCAACGGTGTAGTTGGCATTTTTAACGCCATTGTTGGCTTCGTTTTCAATCGGTGCACCACAAGACTTTTGTGTCATACCCGGCTCAAAGCCGCCGCCTTGCACCATAAAGCCTGGAATCACGCGGTGAAACACGGTGTTGTTGTAATGGCCGCTGTTCACGTAGCTCAAAAAATTAGCGGTTGATTTTGGTGCTTTGACGGCATCGAGTTCCAGCGTGATAACGCCGTAGCCAGAGATGTGCAGTTCTACTTGTGGGTTGCTCATGGTGTTTGCCTTAAAAATAGTGAAGTGAAAGTGTGGGAAAGTTAATTTTATTTAACGAGAACGGCTGAAGTGATGACGATTTGCGTTTTTGGTACGTCTGTAGGGAAGGGGCCGCCTGCACCAGTTGGCGCGCCTTTCATTTTAGTGACTACGTCCATGCCACTGACAACTTTGCCAAACACGGTGTAACCAAATAATTGCGGCGCATTCACCAAGTTGGCACGTGGCGTGTCTTTGTAGGTGCGACCTTGGTATTCAAATACCGGCACTGGGTCGCCAGCAGGGATGATGGTTGGCTCTAAAAACGCATTGTCCTTGACATTGATGAAGAATTGGGCAGTGGCAGACTGTGGGTCACCCGTGCGTGCCATGGCCAATGTGCCAACGACGTTTTTCATGCCGCCTTTGGCAAGGGCAGCTTGGCCCTCATGCTCAACGGGTGGGCGAGTTTTCTTTTCGGCATACGCCGCATCAAAACCACCGCCTTGGACCATGAAGTTGTCAATTACGCGGTGAAAAATCGTGCCATCATAGTGTTTGTCTTTGACGTACTGCAAAAAATTGGCCACGGTTTT
This sequence comes from Polaromonas sp., assembly GCA_043740415.1. Lineage (GTDB taxonomy): Bacteria > Pseudomonadota > Gammaproteobacteria > Burkholderiales > Burkholderiaceae_C > Aalborgiella. Next base: position 7,958 of record JAYUCJ010000044.1, read on the forward strand.
GGGGGCTTTGTCGGCGTGGAGTTCAACCACAAAGTTGCCCGCTGTGGTGCTGAATTGCACTTTTGGATTGACCTCTGATTTTGTCTGAGATAAGGTTATAGTCGGCGTAATTATTGCCTGAATAGCTATGAAAAATATAGCATAATGTTTAAATTTAAGAATGTTTGTAAATTGAGTCATGAATGTCACCTTTTAAATAACACCTTCAAAAAAGATCTTCCAAGTCTTACCGTCTCGCGTCCAATATTGGCGCTTGGTCACCCCAGTTCGCTTGCCTACGATAACTTCATCAAAAGTCACAACCATGGTTTCGTTTTGATCTGCCCAGTGCATCAGATTAATGTTTGTCAAAGCAATATCACTGCCTTTCAGTTTATTCAATTCGCTGGACAACATGCCTGCCCATTGTGTTAGATTCTTGCCGTAGTTTGAAAAATCTGGCGTATAAAAAGCCAGTAACTTGGCCGCATCAGACTGCACTTTGGTCTGCCGCCAAGCCATCAAGGTGGCGGTGAAGTTGGCCTTTTCAGCATCTAGACTGGCTTTTGGGATCCAGTTCAATCGGTCTGCAATCACCACAGGCGTTGTTCTTGATTGGACGCTGGTCAAAATGTGGTTCAAATCTGGGTTGGCCAAAACCACGCAGCCATCGGAGGCTTTGGGAGCACGTGAAAATTGCTCTGACGATGTGCCATGCAGCCAAATGCCACTACCTGTTTTACCGCGTTTCAAATCAAGTGGGTTGGGATAGTTGATGGGCAATGCACCAACGCCGTAAAAATCAACCAGCGAACTGGGATTCAAACTGCCGGTAATGTAATAAACGCCCAGCGGCGTGCGTTGGTCGCCTTCAACCGTTTTTTGAACGCCCAGTTTGCCCACAGAAATATAGTAATCTGCTATCAGTTTGACGCCGTTAGGGGTGTTCTCAAATAAATACAGGCGCGAGCGTGAGGCATCGACAGCAATGGCGTGTTTGTTGCGCTCTGACAGCGCCAAAAATTGCGCTGGAAGTGCATTGACGGGGGGGCGCTCTCGCAACGCTTTGAGGCGCTGTAAGGACTCTTCACGCAGTTCATTCAGAGCAGCAGAAGATTCAGCAGAAACAAGTTGAGCTGCTTTGGGTAAATCACCTGGCCCGCTCACAGGGCGCACAAAGCTGCTGAGCAAATCACCATGCACCAGTTGCGCCAGTTGAAAATTGGGTTGTGCTTTGAGCAGTTGCTCTGATTCTGCCAGCGCTTGCCGATTTTGCCCTTTGCCAATCAACTGGTAAATGCGCAGCAGTTTCGCTTCAGCTTGCAAATCTAATTTGCGCTGCGCAATATTTTTGTTTTTCCCGCTGTTGAGGATGGAGGCTTTGTTGATTTGCGCGGCTGCGAACGGTGTGAAAAGCACACCACTCCATAGCAGCAATGCGCACATGACAGCCGCTGGGAAAGAGTTCCGAAAACAGTTCATCAATCGGTTCAAAGGAACCTCCACGCAAGCCGACCGCAAAAAATCAACCGCCGGTGGATTCTTTGGCGATTAACCAACGGTCGCCGACTTTGTTCAGCTCCAAGGTTTTACGACTAGATGTGGACAACGCATCTGCATCGTAAGTTTGGCGGAACTTCACAGTTGCATTGTTGCCGTTAGATTTTGTCGTGATGTCACTCACTTTCACGCTGATGCGTGATTTGCCCATGATGCGGTCACGACGCTCATCTTCCCACGATTTGCGTGGAAGATTTTTAGGGGTATCAAAGTTTTTAGCGTATGAGCCCAAATAGGCATTCATGTCTTTGCTAGACCAAGCTGCCGCCCAAGCGCGCACGGCCTGCTCAATGTCTTTGTCAGATGACGCAAGCGCAGCTGGCAATGCTGGCGTTGACGCTGCCGTCGGTGCTGCAGGAGCAGTTGCGACCAGCGCGGTAGGTTTAACTGCTTGCGCAACTGGTGCCACAACGGGTGCTACAACCGCGGGCGTTGCTGCTGGCGTTGCCGCAACAGGTTTTGCCGAACTCGGGTTGCCAGCTTTGCTGCTTGGCGTGAATAATTCACGAATCAAGGTCAATTTCGGCTGCAAGGTTGAGCTGGAGCCGCCCAGTTGCAGTGCCTTGCTATAGGCTTGGCTGGCCAAGTTGGCGTAGATATCGCCTAAATTTTCATGTGCTGTTGAATAACTAGGGTTGGTGCGAATGGCCATTTCTAAAGCGGCACGGGCTTTGTCAAACTGGCCTGCGCTGGCGTGCAGCACAGCCAAGTTGTTGTAGGGCTCTGGCAGCTCTGGGTATTCTTCAGTCAACTTGTTGAATGTACCAATCGCATCCTGCGGCTTGCCCATTTCGGTTTGAATCACACCTTTGAGGAAGCGAAGCTGCGGGTCACGCGGCTTGGCCGTCAATGATTGCTCGACCTTGGTCAGCGCTTGCGCTTGCTTACCGACTTTGAGCAACTGGTTGACTTCATCAATGTCGTTCGCAAGAACAGGCACCGCAAACAAGGCTGCCGTAAGCGCAAATGTGGCTGGCAACAAACGCAACAAGGCGAGAGGTGTAAATGGGCTAATGCTTGGCATAGGTGGTCTTTTCTAGCTGTTAAACTTAAACTTAAACTGCAGGGCAAATTGTACCCGCTGTGCGTCCCTTGTTACCTAATTAAAATCACCCCATGAGTTTGCGTATTTACAACACAATGTCCCGTGTTTTAGAGGATTTTTCACCGATTGAGCCGGGTCACGTGCGCATGTACGTCTGTGGTATGACGATTTACGACCTCTGCCACATTGGCCACGCCCGCATGATGATGGCTTTTGACGTGGTGCAGCGCTGGCTCAAAGCCAGTGGCTACACAGTCACTTACGTGCGCAATATCACCGATATTGACGACAAAATCATAAAGCGCGCCTTGGAGAGGGGCATCACCATCCGCGCTTTGACCGATGAAATGGTCGCTGCCATGAACCAAGACATTGGCGCATTGCACATTGAAACCCCCACACACGAGCCGCGCGCGACCGAGTTTGTGCCACAAATGCTGAGCATTATCAAGACCTTAGAGCAAAAAGGCCTGGCTTACCAAGCGCCTAGCGGTGACGTTAATTTCTCGGTGCGTCAGTTCCCGGGCTATGGTAAGTTGTCTGGCAAATCTGTCGATGAGCTGCGTGCTGGCGAACGTGTCGCGGTTTTAGAAGACAAAGAAGACCCACTGGATTTCGTATTGTGGAAATCAGCCAAACCAACAGAACCTGAAGACGCCAAATGGGCGAGCGACTATGGCGCTGGTCGACCGGGGTGGCATATCGAGTGCTCAGCCATGAGCTGCGCGATGTTGGGGGAGACGTTTGACATCCACGGCGGCGGTGCAGATTTGCAGTTTCCACACCATGAAAACGAAATCGCCCAAAGCGAGGGCGCAAACGGCAAGCCATTGGCTAACTATTGGATTCATAACGGTTTTGTGCGGGTGGACAACGAAAAAATGTCCAAAAGCTTGGGTAATTTCTTCACCATTCGCGAAGTTTTGGCTAAATATGACCCCGAAACGGTGCGTTTCTTCATCGTTCGTGTGCATTACCGAACAGGATTGAATTACAGCGATGTGCATTTGGATGATGCTCGCGCATCGCTCAAGCGTCTTTACACTGCTTTGGATTCCGTTAAACCCGTTGAAGTCACCATCGATTGGACAGATTCGTACGCGGCCCGCTTCAAAGCCGCCATGGACGACGACTTCGGCACGCCCGAAGCCGTGGCTGTGCTGTTTGACTTGGCAACGCAAGTGAATAGCACCAAATCAGTGCAACTATCCGGTCTGCTAAAAGCACTTGGCGGTATCTTGGGGTTGCTGCAAAATGAGCCCACAAAATTTTTACAATCGGGTGTCATCCAAACGCTTGACACAGCACAGATAGCGCTTAGGATAGCTGAGCGCAACGATGCTAAAAAAGCAAAAAACTTTGCCCTGGCGGATGCGATCCGCAATGACTTGCTGGCGCAAGGTATTGTGCTGAAAGACTCGCCAACGGGAACGACTTGGGAAACGACTTAACCATGTATTTAGTTGATAAAAAAACATTAAATATAGCTGTGACCGGCGTATTTGTTGCCTAAATAGCTATTAAAAATATAGCACCAAATATACTATTGAATATGACATCGACTAGCGTAATCGTTCCCGACTATTGGCAAGACGCCTGCAAACACTTGGGTAAGAAAGACCGCGTCATGAAACGCCTGATCGCGCAGTTTCCTGACGTCTCTTTGAGCTCGCGCGGCGACGCCTTCACCACGCTGGCGCGCAGTATTGTGGGGCAGCAAATCTCTGTCAAAGCCGCGCAAACCGTGTGGGATCGGTTTGCGTTGTTGCCTAAAAAGATGGTACCGGCCAGTATCCTAAAACTCAAAGTTGACGACATGCGGGCTGCGGGTCTAAGCGCCCGCAAGATCGAGTATTTGGTCGATTTGGCGATTCATTTTGACTCTGGTGCGATCAGCAGCGACACCATGACGACCATGGACGACGAGGCCATCATTGCCGAGCTGGTCGCCATTCGTGGCATTGGCCGTTGGACGGCGGAGATGTTTTTGATGTTTTACCTGATGCGCCCCAATGTGCTGCCGCTGGACGACATCGGGCTGATCAACGGCATCAGCAAAGGCTATTTTTCAGGCGAAGCAGTCAGCCGTAGCGACATTCGGGAAGTCGCAGCCGCATGGGCGCCGTTCCGCAGCGTGGCAACTTGGTATATTTGGCGGTCGCTAGACCCCTTGCCTGTAGCGTATTAAGCCGTCGCGTATTAAGCTGTGGCGTATTAGAATAAATAAAAGATAAAAAGAGGACCAACACATGGCTAAAAAAACATTTCTGGATTTCGAGTCTCCGATTGCTGAGCTAGATGCCAAAATCGAAGAGCTGCGCTATGTGCAAACCGAATCTGCGGTCGATATTTCCAGTGAAATCGACCAGCTGGCCAAGAAAAGCCTGCAGCTGACCAAGG
>JAYUCJ010000045.1:0-36454 GCA_043740415.1 Polaromonas sp.
GGCATAGAAAACAGCGTTGCTGCATCGGCTAACTCGTTGATTTATATAGAGTCTATTTTGAACCACTATCTAACGTTGACATAGCCTTAAATTAATAGCAATAATGCATTTTACAAAAGATCTTTTGCACCGACTCGACCTAGATAATCTGCCAAGCCTTTGCCAGCTTCTGGCGAAAAGGTGGCTTCAGAAACAATGATTTTTTTCATGCGATCTAGGCGAAAGCTGCGAAAGTCTTGGCGCGTTTCGCACCATGCACCTAGCGTCCATACCTTGCCCCAAAAAAAGCAGCCCAGCGGGCGCACGACGCGCTGACTGGTTTTTTGGCTTAAATCACAGTAATTCAAAGTCACTTTTTGGTGCTTCTGTGCGGCTTCTCTTAGGGTTTGCAGATTCTGCTGTGTCACCTTGTCTAGCTTGATGGTAGGGGCGTGGAGTGGCGAACTTTCCGCCGCAGCTCTGGCTGCCATTGGCAAAATCGACAAAATCTTGCTCAAACTCGCCTCTGCCGACAGTGCCAACTTGGGGTCAAGCCAGACTTGCGCCATGCGAACTGCCGCCACCAGTGCGCTGGCTTCGTCTTGGGTGAACATCAGCGGCGGCAGCTCAAAGCCGCTGCCCAGCCGATAGCCCACACCGGTTTCGCCCTCAATCGGCACGCCCTGATGCTGCAGCTGCGCAATGTCGCGGTAGACCGTGCGCAACGACACCTCGAGCCGCTGCGCCAAAAACGCTGCTGTGCTCAGCCGCCGCCCACGGATGAGTTGCACGAGGCGGAACAGGCGGTCGGCAGGGCGCATAGATTTGGTAAGTAGCTAAAATCAGAGTAAATCTAGCTGTAGTCGCCGATTTACTTGCCTAGATTGCTTTGAAAATTGTAGTGATACGGTGTCCACCTGCATCGCATTAGCAATCAACGCCATATCATGGGCGCTGACGCTGAACAGCCCAAAACGAAATTGATAACCCCAGCGCGTGCGGTTTTCCACGAATTCAAACGCATCTAGCAGAGGTTCAATCGGCGTTTCCACAGCCTCCAAGTAGCGCACATTGCGGCGGTAGGGTACAAAGTTTGGAATTTCAGCACCCATGTCAAAGGCATACGGCTCACCGGGTTCGACGATGCCGAATGACACAAAAGACTGCAGCTTTTCCTTCCCACCCAAGGTGATCGTGGGCGAGTAGTAAGTCACCAAATCGCCCGGTTGTATCCGTTTGAGAGGCGCCAACTTGCCATGCCCGACCTGCATGAAGCCAGGTGTCAACTCATTCCGCCCCCGGCGGGCGTGGTCTGCGCTGGCGACGGCGATCCAGTTTTTGCGAGATGAGGTGTTCATAACCGTACTTTAACTTAGAGAATGCAGACCAACTTTGTTGCCATCCAAATCAAAGATGCTGGCAATAAACCCTAGTCCTGGCGGCAACGCGGTGCGCGGCATGGCTATGCGTCCACCCGCAGCTACGGCGCGCTGTAGCAAGCTGTCAATCGTATGCGGGCTGCAGTCCAAGTAAACCAGTACACCGCCGCCTGTTCCCTTGGCGGTGACTGGCGCAGTCGGTCCACACATCAGCGCACCACCCACGCCTTCAGCGTCGTTGTCATACGGGAAGACTGCTCCCTCGCTTGGCCCCATGTTTTCGCTGCGCATGCTGTACTGCAAGACCGTTTCATAAAACTGCTGGGCTTGGGCCAGATTCAAGACGGGGATTTCAAACCAGCTGATCGCATTTTTCATAAAAAGACTCCTGTAAGTTGATGGAGCCTTGAGTATGCAAAGGGGCTACTGACAGCGTGGTGGCAGTAGAGTGTCAGTGACTCAGCATGGAACTCACTCTCAATTTGTAACAACTGCCTTAAGTCGCTTTTGGATCCGTAAGAATTTGCCGCAATTGCGTGTAGGCAACCAGCTATTTACGCTCCCGTGCTACCTGAGCGATTCGCATTCGGCTTAAGATGATTTGTGGGCACTATTTAGGAGGCTGTTATGGCTGCGTCAGATTTTCCAACTAAGAACAAACCAAATATAGCCAGGTTGCCTGTTAGAAAGGCTGTTTTCCCTGTGGCGGGCTTGGGGACGCGGTTTTTACCCGCTACCAAGGCGCAGCCTAAAGAGATGTTGCCGGTGGTTGATAAGCCGCTGATTCAATACGCCATTGAAGAGGCTTATTCGGCAGGTATCCGGCACATGATTTTTGTGACAGGACGCAACAAGCGCTCGATTGAAGATCACTTTGATACAGCTTTCGAGCTCGAAAAAGAATTGGAAGCCAGTCATAAATATGAGCTTTTAGCGCTGATTCGAGCCATCAAACCGGATGACATGGATTGTTCGTTTGTGCGCCAGTCGAAACCATTGGGGTTGGGGCACGCCGTTTTATGCGCAGAACATATTGTTGGGAACGAGCCTTTTGCCGTGCTGCTGGCGGATGATTTGATGATCAACGAAGCACCTAGCGACCAGCCCAGTACAAATACCAATGCCAGTGGTTTGTCCGTTTTGGCGCAAATGGTCAAACTGCATGCCCAATTTGGGGCGTCGATTTTGGCTGTTCAAGAAGTTCCTTTAGAGATGGTGGATCGTTATGGCATCGTGGCGAGTGAGATGCTTGAGCAGCGCCTGAGCAGGGTAAGCCAGATTGTTGAAAAACCCGCACCCGAAGTAGCCCCGTCAACGTTGGCGGTGGCTGGCAGATACATTCTGACACCAGAAATATTTCACCAAATCAGACAACAAAAAGCGGGAGCATTGGGGGAAATTCAATTGACGGATGGGATTGCAAATTTGTTGAAAATTCAGCATGTCTATGCTTATCAGTACATTGGTAAACGCTATGACTGCGGCAGCAAAGAAGGTTTTTTAGAAGCAACTGTTGAATTAGCACTGCAACACCCAGAAGTTGGCGTCGAATTTCGCCAATTTTTGCGCGATTTAAAGTTGTAACAAATCATACAAATGCTCAAATCGAAGCTGGAAAGTATTTGTCCTACAAGCTTGCTTCAATTTGTCTGACAGACATGGGAGGTGCCTGCCTTTAAGATTTCCTAAAGGAATTTAAATGAACACATATCATCCCGTGCTACCCATGTGGAGCACTGCTGCGCTCAGTATTAGCGAAGATGCTTTGCCAAAAGATGCATCTGCTTTATGCAAACACCTTGATCATTGCAAAGTAGCAAACAAACGACTGTTTGCAATGCACTGCACGGTAGAAATGATGCATGGTTTTGTGGTGGGTCGTTTTGTAACGACGCTGGTGGTTGCTTTTGCATTGATTGGTGGCTACTGTTTGGCCGTTTAGCTATGGCTCAATACGAGTTGCAGCGATATCTGCCTGAAGCCTCAGATTCGCTTTGTGAGATATTGGACAGCAAACGAGGCGTTGTAGAGTCACCCATACGTTCAGAGGTGTTTGGGCTACAGCGTTTTATTCAGCATGGACATAGTTTGGCATTGACACATGATGCCACGTTGACGAATGCTAGATCAACGGTGTTCTTCCCGCGATTAAACATCAATATCCTCATGCTGGAAGAGGCTCAACGCTACATCAGTGAACAGGCCAATACTGGTTACGACATGAGCCCTGCTGCGGAATGGTTGCTTGATAATTTCCATTTGATTCAAGCGCAGCTCAAAGAAATTCATGAAGGCTTACCGCGTAGTTACTTTCAAGGTCTGCCGGTATTGTTAGATGAACCCCTTGCTGGGTTGCCGCGTGTGTATGGCGTAGCTTGGGCTTTTGTAGCGCACACGGATGGCGCTTTTGACGAACAGTTGTTGCACCATTTTTTAACTGCGTACCAAGAAAATAGAGATCTGAACCTGAGTGAAATGTGGGCTTTGCCAACGACGTTACGCGTGGTTTTGATTGAAAATTTACGCCGTTTGGCTGAAAGAGTAGCTTGCAATAAAGCGGCACGTGAAGTGGCCAATTTGTGCTGTGACCATATTGAGAACTACACCTTGTCAGCGCTGGATCAGCTGCTAGCCCAGCTCAACCGACGTGGCGTAGGGCGTATGTTTTTAAGCCAAATGGCACAGCGACTGCAAAATAGTCAGGCGAGCGAAATCCAACCCTATATCGCCTGGATACAAAGCGTCTTACCCGATTTGGCGGCCATCCAAATGCAGCGCCCAGCCGATCAGGCCGCTGATAATTTGAGTATGCGCAATGCCATCACCGCATTGCGTGCGATTGGTGATGCGGACTGGACGGATATCGTCGCTCGAACCAGTGCCTTGATGCGGCTGATGCTCACCTCAGCCGTATTTGAAGCAGAGGATACCGCGACGCGCGACCAGAGCCTGCATGGCATAGAGTTGCTTGCCAAACGCAGCGGTAAATCAGAGCTCCAAGTAGCGCACACGCTGTTGAACATCATCCATGAGTCTGGACAAGGATCTACTGCCGCACAAGAAGCCAGTTATTGGCTGCGCGGTGCAGGTAGGTCTGAATTAATGCTTGCATTGGGAATGTCAGTTCGGGATACTTTTCTATCGCGCAGGGTGTTGCACTATCTGCCCGTCCCCGCTTATTTGTTCTCACTCGTGCTGGGAACTTTCGCGCTGGTCGCATGGGTACTGCTAAGTCAAAATAATGGAACCAATGGTACAGCGACCCCGTTGTGGCTCACACTTTTTGGCGTTGTCGTTATGGCATTTCCTGCTTCTGAAGCCTTGCTGGCGGTCATCAACCGTTTGATCAGCGAATCAGTACGACCTAGGCATTTGCCACGCTTGGCTTTTGTGAAAGGCGTACCGCCAGAGCACAAAGTGATGGTGGTCATCCCCGCAATGTTGTCCAACACAACCGCGATTCAAGAATTGGCGCATCGTTTGCAACTTCATTACCTCGCAAACCCTGAACAACATGCGCAGTTTGCTATGCTGACCGACTGGTTAGATGCTGATACGCAAACACTGCCAACCGATGATGATTTACTCAGATTGGCTTGTGAGTCGGTGAATCAACTCAATGTACGGTACCCCAAAGCAGAGGGTGAAGCACCGCGTTTTATAGTATTGCATAGGCAACGCAATTTTAGTGATACCGAACAACGCTGGATCGGCTGGGAGCGTAAGCGCGGTAAGTTGGAATTGCTTGTGGCAACTTTGGCGCAAGGGGATGACAAGGGTTTTAGTTTTATTGACCTAGGTCGCCTATCCCATATAGAAGATGACATCAAGTACATTGTTACCCTTGACAGTGATACACAACTGCCTCCTGGCAGACTGCGCGACTTGGTGGGTATAGCCGCACACCCGCACAACCAGCCCGTCATAGATCACGACAAACATGTCGTCGTCAGTGGTTACGGCATCTTGCAGCCACGTGTCGCTACACCCTTGCCATCGCCCAAGCAGTTTACGCTGTACCACTGGTTGTTTGCTGGTCAGTGCGGCATTGACCCCTACAGCGCCGCAAGCTCAGAGGTGTACCAAGATATGTTTGGCGAAGGGACTTTTACGGGTAAAGGATTGCTGAATGTTCGAGCTATGCAGGCCATTCTTACTGGTCGGTTACCTGATGGCCAAGTGCTGAGTCATGATTTGCTTGAAGGTTCGCTGGTGCGCTGTGCTGCAGTAACGGATATCACCGTTATTGAGGATGCACCTTTTCATGCCGATGTAGCCGCCTCGCGCGTACACCGTTGGACGCGTGGTGACTGGCAGTTGCTGCCTTTTATGTTCAGTCCTGGGCGTTATCCACTGCGGGCTATCAATCGTTGGAAAATGCTTGATAATCTGCGGCGTTCGCTGGTGGCGCCGATGTCATTAATTTTACTGATACTTGCGATGTTGGGTGCTCTGGTGTCACCTTGGGCGGCTTTAGGCTTGGTAATGGCCGCGTTTTCTGCGGGGCCATTCATGGGTGCTGTGGCGGGGTTTTCGCCCAGCCGAGATGACTTGGCTAGGCTATTTTTCTATCGCCATGCCTTCACCGATTTGCTTCGAGTATTACTGGGTGGCATATGGCATATCGTTCAGTTAATGCAGCAAGCGTTGTTGACGGGAGATGCCATATTTCGCTCGCTATACCGGACGAATATCAGCCGGAGGTATTTGCTGCAATGGACAACCGCAGCCACCGTGCAAGCTGCAGCCAAGACAAATTTGCGCGGTCTGTTGCGCCAGCACTGGAAAGAGCCTGCGTTGGCGCTGACGTTGTTGTTTTGCTTGCTGGTTTTGAACACGCCATTTCCTGCAACCTCTATTGTGATTTGCCTGCTCTGGGCGGCATCACCGTTATGGATTTGGTGGGTCAGCCGGTCACGATCGAAATTTAAAAATGCAATATTGCCAGACAGAGATAAAACCTATTTGGAGGACATTGCACGAGATACCTGGCGACTATTTGAGCGCTGTGTAGTCGCAGAAGACAATTATTTGCCACCAGACAATCTACAAACCACACCCCACGACATCGTTGCGCACCGTACTTCCCCCACAAACATGGGTCTTTACCTGCTGAGTGTGGTCTGTGCTCGTCAGTTTGGCTGGATTGGTACGCAAGAGGTGATTCAGCGCCTGCAATTGACGCTTGGAACAATGAACAAGCTAGAACGCTGTCGAGGGCATTTTTTGAACTGGTATGACACCCAGACCCTAGCCCCGCTATTGCAGAAATATGTGTCTACTGTAGACAGTGGCAATCTCAGCGGCCACTTGCTTGCGGTGGCAGAGGCATGCTTGGAACTATCGCTTGCTCCCTATGACAGCAGTGCGGCAAGAAACGCAATACATGCGTCAAAGAAACGGCTCACGAGTTTGAGCACACAAAAGCTCGGTGGTGAAACAGCAGTGTCTCGACTGTTGGCCATGACGGACACGACAGTGCCATGCCATCAAAATACGCAGGATTTTGAAGTCTTGTTGCAAGAAGCAACCCAAGAACTGGCCTTGTTAAGTGATGTTGACACCTCACAAACACCACTGGATGACGAGTTGCGTTCGTGTTTGGCCGATTATCTGGCAACGTTGCGCTCATATTGGCTTGACAAGCAGTCAGCACAGAAAGCTATGGAAACGGGTGCTCAAGAAGTTGAAAATTTGTTGAAAACCCTGGCGCATGATTTCAAAAAAATGGCATGGCAGGCAGATTTTAGTTTTTTGTACCACAGCAAGCGTCGTTTACTTCATATTGGCTTTAGGGTGGAAGAGCAACAGCTTGACGGCAGCTTTTATGATCTCTTGGCTTCAGAATCGCGCTTGACCAGCTTGTTGGCTATTGCAAAAGGAGACGTGCCGGTCAACCATTGGGCGGCTTTGGGGCGGCCTTTTTTTGCGGTCGGCAAACATGCGGGTTTGAGATCATGGTCTGGTTCGATGTTTGAGTACCTCATGCCATCGCTGGTACTTGACGAACCACCGGGCAGTGTGCTGCACGATGCCTGCTGCGCGTCTTTGCGAGAGCAAATAGATTTCGCCCGTAACAACAGGGTGCCATGGGGGATGTCAGAGTCAGCCTACGCCGCTAGCGACGAAACGCTCGCTTACCAGTACGCGCCGCAAGGGGTGCCTCGACTTGCGTTGCGCCGCACGCCACTAGGTGAGTTGGTGGTTGCGCCCTACGCCACAGCACTAGCGGCACAAATTGCACCGCATTTAGCTGTGCTGAATTTTTTTCATATTCAGTCTATTGCAGCGCGTGCACGGTATGGGTTTATTGAGGCACTAGACTACAGTATTGCCCGTCAAGCGACTGCGGAGAGTTTTACGGCGGTCGATACCTTTATGGCCCACCATCAGGGAATGAGCATCGTCGCCATAGCCAATGTGCTGTTGGACTGTGCACCTCGCCGCTGGGGCATGGCAAACGCCAATATTGAAGCCGTGAGTTCGCTTTTGCATGAGCGGGTTCCGCGTGAGGTGTCGATTTTGCATGTGCCAACAGTAGCACTGGCACCACAGCACTTGGGGAAAAAGGCGGTTAGCTTTTTACGGGATGTGCGACCTGGCGTGGCGGCCTTCGAACCCACGCATGTGCTTTCCAATGGACGTTACTCGGTAACTTTGCGTGCAAACGGTGCAGGCAGCAGCAGCTGGGGTCAAACCAATATCACGCGCTGGCGTGACGATGCTCTGCGTGACGCCTATGGCAGTTTTTTTTACTTGCGTTGGGATAAACCATCGGAGTTAAATTCTTCGGCTCCTGCGTCGGCTCCTGTTTCTCATCCTGTTTCTATCACTCAGCATCCAGCGCCTGATTTGGCGGCAAATTACAGCAGCATATTTCATGCCGACCGTGTGTGCTTTGAAGCCAAATGGCCAGATCTGCAGACGCACGTGACCGTATGGGTGAGTCCGGAAGATGATATTGAATTTAGACGTGTTGAATTCCGCAATCTGAGTAACCGCACTGTGGATATTGAGATCATGTCTGCTTTTGAGGTAACGCTGGCCGACCCGCTGGCCGATGAAGCCCACCCTGCGTTTAGCAATCTTTTCTTGCGTGCCCAGTGGTTGGCTGAGCAACAGGCCTTGCTGTTTGAACGCAGACCGCGTTTAGCCACGGAGCGGAAATTATACGCGGCCCATTTTGTAGCAGTATCAGACCCGCAAGTTGTTGGTTTGCGCATTCAGACTGATCGACAACACTGGTTGGGTCGCAACCATGTAGCTGCTCAACCCATGGCTCATTTCGAAGATTTACCTAGCCAAGTAACAATACCGGGCGACCGTCTGAGTGATGCACAAAATGGCATTCTTGATACAGGTCTAGATCCGGTCTGCGCTCTGGTTGTACGCTTGAGAATTGCACCTTTAGCGAAGGCTCGACTGACATTTGCAACCACCGCTGCCGATACTGAAGGTACGCTACGCGCTGTTATTGACAAGTATCTCCAACATAGTCACGTTCAACGTGCATCGCTGATGTCCGCTACCTTGGCGAGTATTCGTTTACGCAGTTTGGGAATTAGCGCTGAAAAATTTGCAGCCTTCCAAACATTGACAACAGCATTGGTGCTAAGCCTGACGCGCCCGCAAACGCGAGATGCATTTCCAGTAAGTGCTATGGGTGAGTTATGTGACAGAAGATTGCTTTGGCGCTTTGGTATTTCTGCCGATCGGCCCATCCTCCTAGTTTCTTCAGGTGCCGTGCAAGGGCTGGGTATGCTGCGTACTTTGGTGCAAGCTTTGCGCTTGTGGTCTTGGGGTGGGATCGCTTGCGATGTGGTTGTGATCAATGCAGAACCAATTTCTTATGAAATGCCCTTGCATCGTGAAATGGCCGCATTGCGTGAACGCTATGTCGCTGATTGCGGTGGAAAATCAGACAACACGACCGCCAACCTGCATGTTTTGCGCTCCAATGAGTTGACCGTGGCTGAATTAAGCACGCTTCAAATGTTGGCGCGCGTTCAACTCGTAGCAGATGGGAGACCATTTGCTCACCATGTACAGGAGTGGATTGATCAGCATGAGCAAGCTTATTCGCAAAGATACCGCACTTCAACTACGATAGTGCCTCTCATCAGCCCTGCGAGCGTTGCTGTGCCAACATCAAGTGGTAAGTTTGATAAATCTTTGAATGAATTCAAGTTCAATGTCAGCGCCCAACTGAGACCCTCCAAACCTTGGGTTAATGTGATGGCAAACCCAGCCTTTGGCACGCTGCTATCAGAGTCTGCTGGCGGTTACACATGGGCGGGTAACAGCCGTTTAAACCAGCTGACGTCGTGGTCCAATGACCCTGTGGTCGATCCACCTGCCGAATGGTTTTTACTGCAAGATATCAAAACGCAGGAAATATGGAGTGTTGCTCCCTCAGCCTGCGGTGACGGCGGCGTCACTTACAACGTATCGCATGGACAAGGCTACAGCGAAATTACCCATCAGCGTGGTGATCTCAAAATCTCGGCGACATGGTGTGTGGATGCGCAAATCTCAGTCAAGCAAGTTCATATAAAAATCGTCAATAACAGTCATCGCCTTGTGCGCCTGCGTTTGGTGGGCATCGCCGAGTGGAAGATGGGGGCTCACCGATCTGATCGCAGCACGACGAAGACTGCCCTGTTTCGTCAACGCTTACCCGATTTGAAAGAGGCAAATGCCGCTGTTGACAATGTGATCGAACAAAAACTCACCGCCTTGTTATGCACACAACGCGATCATTCAGTCGGGTTTGGCGATGGCACGGCATTCTTGGCGTTGGCCAGCGCAAAAAGTGAAGCGGATGATTGGACATGCGATAGACGTGAATGCTTTGACGCGAGTGGGCGCTTGGTCTTGCCAGACCATTTTGGCCAGCGCAGTGGCAACGCCTTAGATCCTTGTGCCGCATTGTCGACACGACTCGACTTGAAGACTGGTGAGTCTGTTCAGCGTGTTTTTTTACTCGGCTATGCTGAAAATGTGAGCGCCGCTCAGCAACTTGCCACAGTGGCTGCAACACAATCTGCACAGCATCGACTGGAAAAAGTGCGCATCCAATGGGATCAATTGCTGGGCGCAACACAGGTGACCACCCCCGATCCACTTTTCAACGCCATGGTCAATCGCTGGTTGTTGTACCAAACAGTGTCATGTCGACTTTGGGCCAAGACGGCTTTCTATCAGGCAGGTGGCGCTTACGGTTATCGTGATCAATTGCAGGACGCCATGGCGCTTACTTGGGCGGCACCGGATATGCTTCGAAAACAGATCGTTTTAGCAGCTTCACGTCAATTCTCTGAAGGCGATGTACAGCACTGGTGGCACGCGCCGGGTGGTGCGGGCGTGCGGACTCATTTCTCTGATGACTTGCTTTGGTTGCCGCATGCCTGCGTGCGCTACCTAGGTGCAACGGGTGACACAAGCTTACTGGATCAAAGCGTTGCATTTATCGAAGGTGCCGCCATTCCAGATGGGGCAGAAGATGCGTACTACACGCCCAGCATCAGTACCCAAGAAGCGTCGGTTTACGAACATGCCGCTCGCGCCATAGACCGCAGTTTAAGAGTCGGGGTTCATGGTTTGCCATTGATGGGAACGGGCGACTGGAATGACGGCATGAACCGTGTGGGCCACGAAGGACGTGGTGAGTCAGTTTGGTTGACCTGGTTTTTGTGTCAATTGGTGGAAAATTTTGCACCACTGGCTCGTGGGCAGGGGCAGGAGGAGCGTGCGCTCAAATGGGAGAGCGCCGCTCTGGGCTGGAAAACGGCACTTGATACCTCGGCTTGGGATGGTAAGTGGTTCAAACGCGCATTCTTTGATGATGGCACAGCACTTGGTTCGCATCTTAATCCAGAAGCTCGCATCGATTTGATTGCACAGGCGTGGTCGGTGTTTTCCGGCGTCGCGCAGCCAGCTTTGCAGCGCATGGCATTAGAAGCCGTGGAGGAGAATTTGATTGATCATGATGCTGGACTGATCAAATTACTAGACCCACCGCTGGTTCATGCAATTCCCAGCGCAGGTTATATCCAGGCCTATCCGCCCGGTGTGCGCGAAAACGGGGGGCAATATTCGCATGCCGGTGTCTGGGCTTTGATGGCTCAGGCAGAATTCGCAAAATCATTGCCAGATCAAGGCACCCATGGCGACTTGGCCTACCGCTATTTCACGTATTTGAGCCCCGCACATCGTGCCAACCACCCTACGCAAGGCGCTGTCTATGCTGTTGAGCCGTATGTCATGTCCGGCGATATCTATAGCCAACCGCCATATGTGGGGCGGGGTGGCTGGAGTTGGTACACCGGCGCTGCGGCGTGGCTGCACCGGGCTGCGGTAGAGTCAATTTTTGGTCTGCAACTCGATCCTGAGTATTTGAGTTTTATCCCTTGCTTGCCATCTCATTGGCCGCAAGCCGAGCTCAAGCTGACACGTGACGGTCGAACCATGCGTTTCATCTTTCATCGTTCGACGCCTGCTGATGCACTCAATGAAACCGCACAATGGCATGCACAGCTGTTGAACAGACGCGAGCAGTTGCAGTGGACAAACCTAGCTGCCGAGTCCTGCTTTGTTATCCCGCTTCTAGATTGAGTGAGGAATGCTGCTTGCAGCATTACCCCTTCAAATTGCAGCAATTCATTTCAATTTCAAATTCTGCAAGCTCTTAAACTGCCTAAATTCCCCCGAAATGGGGTCCAGCCATTCAATCGACTTAGCCAGTAACTGCAGCGGATTGTTATAGTCAATCTGCCCCTCTGACGTCAGCACGGGGTAGATGCCGTCACCCTGAATGGGGATGCCCAACGCGTTCATGTGGACGCGCAACTGGTGGCGTTTGCCGGTGACGGGTTTTAGCTGGTAGCGGGCGAAATTCCCTTTGACTTCAAGGAGTTGGATGTGGGTGAGGGCGTTGTGAACGCCTTCCACCTCACGCTGCGTCATGAAACCTTCACCCTCCACAATGCGGCTGTGGCGGGTGAGAGGGAAGACCAAATCGGGATTCCACGGAGCAATGGCTTCATAGGTTTTGTGCACCGCACGGTCACGAAACAGGGCTTGGTAGGTGTCTCGGGTGGCGGGTTGGACAGAAAACAGCACCAAGCCCGCCGTGTCACGGTCAATGCGGTGAATGGGGATAAGGTCGTCCAAACCGAGCTTGCGTTTGAGTCGCACCAGCACGGTTTCTTGCAGGTATTTGCCGGATGGGGTGACGGGCAGGAAATGCGGTTTATCGACGACGATGAGGTGCTCGTCTTGGTGCAATATCACTTCATCGAAGGGAATGCGCGGTTCAACTTCTAAATCGCGGTAGTAATAGACGCGGATGTGGCCTTGGTAGGGGCGATCTGGGGTGACGGTTGCACCGAATTCGTCTTCAACATCGCCATCTGCCATGCGCTGCAGCCAAGTGGTGCGTGGGATGGCGGGGAAGCGGGAAGCTAGGAAATCGGTGATGGTACGCCATTGAGCGGAGTCGTCTTTGGGTAGGCCAACAATGCTGGGGCCGACGCCGTTTTTGGTCGGTAGCACAGGGCGGCTAGGGCGGGCTGTCCGAGCGGCGCTGTTGCACAGGCCGCTTTTGCTCACGCAACATGAACAAATACAAGCTCTCCACCTTCTCACGCGCCCACGGCGTTTTGCGCAAAAACTTCAGGCTAGATGCCACGCTGGGGTCGAGCACAAAACTGCGGATATGGATGCGCTGCCCCAGCTCGTCCCAGCCGTAATGGGTTTGCAGCGCAGTCACCATCGCCTCCAAGGTCACGCCATGGAGGGGGTTTCTGGCTTGAACCGGTGAAGTCGGCAGTTCTGCTGTCAAAAGAAGTCTCGAATATGCTTATTTTTTAGGCAACTTAGCCGCTTTGCCGCGCAAAGGCACTTGTGTGACCACGGTTGGTCGCACGGCGTCAACCGAGATCGCTTTGGGTGGAGATGTGTCTTTCTTTGGTTTTTTAACCATTTTTTGTGATCCGAGACCTTTTGCCATGATTTTTCTCCAGTTAAGTTGGTTTTGAATGGGTATTATCGTACCTGTACATCATTCTAATGACAAAGTTCTCCACAAAACTTTTCACCATACCCTTCACTAATTTTTCCACTTTACTCAATACGAAATCATGCAAAACATCACCGTCCGCCCCGCCACCTTGGGCGATGTCCCCGCCATCACCGCCATCCACATCCGCGCCTGGCAAATCGCCTACGCTGGCATCATGGCTGATGAGCATTTGGACAATCTCTCCACCGAAAAACGCCAAGCCTTCTGGCGCGACGCGATTGAGTACAGCGAGCCACAAGTCTGGGTCGCCATGGGCTCCACCAAAACCGGCGAAAAAGTCGTCGGCTTCGTCGGTTTCGACCGCTCCCGCGACGCCAAAACCAAACCCACCACCGGCGAAATCTGGGCCGTTTACGTTGACCCCGAGCATTGGGGCAAAGGCGTAGGCCTAGCCCTGTGGGACGCTGCCCGTGAAGGCATGCTAGAAGAAGAATTCACAGAAGCCACGCTGTGGGTACTCGTCCAAAACGAACGCGCCTTGCACTTCTACGACATGGCCGGCTTCAAACGCGAAATGACCACCCTGAAGACCGTGGAAGTAGGCGGCGCGAAGCTGGAAGAGATTCGCTTAAAACGTTCTTTAGCGTAGTTTGAGTTGATTATTGCTATTATTATGATAGCATCTTAGGAAATAAATACACCGACTAGAGTCATATTTAAACCCCTAATTTAATCACCAAGTCGCTCTGCGGGTGCGCACAGCAGGGGAGGATCAAACCAGCTTGTTTTTCCTCGGCGCTTAGGCCAGGCCAGTCGATGTTGTAACGGATGTCACCGCAGATGAGGGTGCTGATGCAGGTGCGGCAGGAGCTGGAGCTGGAGGGGTAGATTTGGGCTACCTCAAAGGCTTGGAGGATAGTTTGGGTTGCATCTGCGGGGAATTGGATGTTTTCAGGCTCAATAATGATGGTGAAAGGAGCTGGAGACATGGTTTTGCTAATGGTTGTAGACTCAGAGACTAGCTTTTCGGCTGTATTTACGCTTTTGTTTTTCATTATTTTAAGGAAACCCCATGTCTATCTCTATGTATGCCGCTTCCGTCCCCGTGTTTCAGCAAGCTTTAGGCGCTTTGAGTGGGGTTTTGAGCAAAGCAGCCGCCCACGCCGAAGCCAAGAAAATCGCGCCTGAGGTGTTGTTGCAAAGCCGTTTGTACCCAGACATGTTTCCTATGCTGCGCCAAGTGCAAATTGCTTGTGACTTTGCCAAGGGCACCTGTGCGCGTTTAGCGGGCGTGGACGTGCCGGCGTATGAGGACACCGAAGTCACGTTTGACGATGCGCAAGCCCGTATCGCTAAAACGCTGGCGTTTATCGCCACTTTGCCTGCCGCCAGCATCATCGGCAGCGAAGAGCGCCAAATTGTGACCCAGCCTGGCACAGCGCGTGAACGCACGTTTGCGGGTCAAGCGTATTTGCTGACCTATGCGCTGCAGCATTTCTTTTTCCACACCACCACGGCCTATGCCATCTTGCGCCACAACGGTGTTGAAGTGGGTAAAAAAGACTTTGTTGGTGCGAACTAAGCATTGACTGAAAGTTGAAAAACCGTTGATTTTGCTCGCCCCGATGGAGGGGCTCTTGGACTTTGTATTGCGCGATATCCTCACCCGCGTGGGTGGGGTGGACAGGTGTGTGTCGGAGTTCATTCGGGTGACCAACACCGAGTTGCCAGAGCGTGTGTTTTACCGCGTGGTGCCTGAGCTGTTGAACAAGGGGTTGACGTTTTCAGGCGTACCCGTTCGCCCGCAGCTACTGGGCTCAGACCCCTATTGTTTGGCTGACAACGCAGCCGCATTAGCCCGATTAAACCCACCCGGCATTGACCTCAATTTCGGCTGCCCCGCCAAAGTGGTGAACCGCCACGGCGGTGGTGCGGCGCTGCTGGATGAGCCTGAACTGGTAGCAAAAATCGTAGCAGCCGTGCGCCGCGCCGTGCCGTCCAACATTCCCGTGTCCGCCAAAATGCGGCTGGGTTTTAACGACGACAGCCGCGCTGAAGAATGCGCCATCGCCATTGCATCCAGCGGCGCAAACGAGCTGGTCGTCCACGCCCGCACCAAGGCTGATGGCTACAGACCGCCCGCTTACTGGTCGCGGATTGCGGATATTCGTGCGGTCGTCAACATCAAAGTCAT
The DNA here is from genome assembly GCA_043740415.1 of Polaromonas sp. Taxonomy (GTDB): domain Bacteria; phylum Pseudomonadota; class Gammaproteobacteria; order Burkholderiales; family Burkholderiaceae_C; genus Aalborgiella. The sequence continues at coordinate 15,575 of JAYUCJ010000045.1, forward strand.
TGCCAACGGTGAGATTTGGAATGTGGCAGATGCCAAGCGTTGCCAAGAATTATCCGGATGCGACACACTGATGATAGGGCGCGGTATGGTGCAAAACCCTGGTCTAGCAAACGAAATTAAGAACGATATCAAGGGTTTAGCGAATGCTTCAAGCTGGCTGTCGATTCAACCGCTGCTGTACGATTTTTGGGAGCTGGTTTGCAACCGCTTGGACAGAAAATCAAGAACCGGCCGATTCAAGCAATGGCTGAACTTCCTGCGCCGCCAATACCCCGAAGCCGAAATCGCCTACATGGCGCTGCGTACTTGCAATGATCCGGATCAGGTGGATGCTTGGTTTGCTGCTTCTACACGTTCTACGTTTTTAAAAATAGCGCCTCAAACCCATCAATAGGTTCAAACCGCTTGTTGCTATAACGCAGCCGCGTGGGGCCTGGCAGAGCGCGCTGACGCACTGAGTGCTGCGGGTCGCCGGGGTAGGTGATGGTGCGAAAGCCTTCGTAGTCAAACGGTTCTGGCTCAATCATGGCAGGCGGTTTGCTCCGAGCTTCTGCCAAGGCGCTGGCAACGGTACGGTGGTGCGACAAATGTGCCAAGCTCATGATTTGTGGCGGTGCAAGCGCGATGCCACCGCTCCAATATTCTTCCAAGGCAGCACGCGGTGCGAGCCACACACTTTCTGTCGCTTCATAGTTGTCGTGCACAGCGGTTTGATGATTGGGTACAGCGGCAAGAAAGAAGCGTGTGTCGAATCGTTTGGTGGACACAGACGCGAGCTTGGGTGTTATCCAGCGAGACCACGGCTGCACATGCTGGGTTTGCAGCCGCAAGCCAAGTTGTGCGAGTATGGCCGGGAAACTTTGACCGTTTTTAAGCAACTCTGCAGCCTGTGCCGTTACTTCTAACGAAGCGCCTTCAGCAAACAGCACGCCAGATTCTTCAAATGCCTCACGCAAAGCGGCCACATACAGCGCAGCAGCGCTGTGGTGCTGCAAAGTGGGCTCGTTCAACGCTGAATGCAAGGCTTGCGGCGTTTGGTCTAAGCGGTTTGGCATGTCGTCAATCGCGTCAGCAGCATCCAGCTTGCCACCGGGAAACACATAAGCACCCCCCAAAACGTCAGACAAGCCGCTACGTTTGATCAAAAAAACTTCCAAACCCGCAGTTGCGTCACGCAGCAAAACGACGGTTGACGCATCGCGGACAGGGGTTTCTATGGCTTGGTGGTTTAATTCCATAATGGTGCTTTGAATTGTCTCTTGAATATTAAATGTTGTTAAATTGCTTTAGATTTAGAAAAAGGAAATCTGTATGTCTTTAGATTTTAAGGGTCGCGTCGCTATTGTGACTGGTGCGGGTGGTGGTTTGGGTCGCCAACATGCCTTGGCTTTGGCCGCACGGGGCGCAAAAGTGGTGGTGAACGACTTGGGTGGTGCGCGGGACGGTGCAGCGGACACGCAATCTGTGACCGCTGCACAGGCCGTGGTGGAAGAAATTCGCGCGGCTGGCGGTGAGGCAGTCGCTAATGGCGCATCCGTCACCGACTTTGCCGCCGTGCAAGCCATGGTGGCCGAGGCGATGGCCAAGTGGGGCAGGGTCGATATTTTGGTCAACAATGCCGGTATTTTGCGCGACAAAAGCTTTGCGAAGATGGAATTGGCCGATTTTGCACTGGTGGTGGATGTGCATTTGATGGGTGCGGTGAACTGTACCAAAGCCGTTTGGGCCATCATGAACGAACAAAAATATGGCCGCATTGTGATGACCACATCCTCCAGCGGCCTGTACGGCAACTTTGGCCAAGCCAACTACGGCGCGGCCAAAATGGCGCTGGTTGGTTTGATGCAAACGCTGTCTATTGAAGGCGCTAAAAACGACATTCGCGTGAACTGCCTAGCGCCAACTGCCGCAACGCGCATGACCGAGGGCTTGATGTCGGAAGAAGTCTTGACCGCTCTGAAACCCGAAGCCGTCGTGCCCGCCATGCTGGTGCTGGTGGCTGAAAACGCACCCACCCGCACGATTTTGTGTGCAGGTGCGGGCACGTTTGAGGCAGCGCACATCACCATGACGCAAGGCGTACACATCGGTTTGAGCGGCGATACGCCTGAGTTATTGGCGGCGAAATTGGCGGAAGTGACCAATCGGCGGGGCGACATGGTGCCTATGAGTGGTGGTGCGCAGGGCACGAACGAAATTGGCAAATTGATGGCGAATAAGCAGTCGCTTGAATATTTCCAATAAGTTATTTTGAAAACGCTCAACATCATCGGAGCAGGTCGTGTAGGCCGCAGCTTGGCGCACTTGTGGCACAAGCAGGGTGTGTTTGTAATTCAAGATGTACTCACGCGCTCTCAAAGCAGTGCCGATGATGCGGTGGCGTTCATCGCTGCAGGACGCGCGGTGACTCGTCTGGGCGACATGCGCCCTGCCGATGTGTGGATGCTGGCCGTGCCAGATGGTCAAATCAAAAACGTCGCTATAGCGCTATCAAATACGATTTTAGCCGGCGTATTCATTGCCTCGGGTGCTATTATTTTTCACTGTAGCGGAGCGTTGTCTTCGACTGAATTTCAGCCCTTAAGTGGTGCAGACGACAAAGGTTCTCAAGTCGCCAGCGCCCATTGCATTTTGAGTTTCAGCGCACCAGCCTCTGCAGTCGCCCAGTTTGCAGGCACGCCATGTGCACTAGAAGGAGACGTTGCAGCCACGCAAACTTTGCAGCCGGCCTTTGAAGCGATTGGCGCAAACTGCTTTGACTTGGCCGCCCAAGACAAAGTGTTGTACCACGCCGCCGCCGTGTTTGCGACGAATTTTTTACCGGTGTTGCAAGTTGTTGCGGCTGATTTGTGGCAAAGCACGGGCATGCCTAAGGCGCTGATTGCGCCTTTGAATGCCTCACTCTTGCAAAAAGCGGTGCAAAACATAGCAGCGCAAGGGGCAGCCAACGCCTTGACCGGTCCAGCGGCGCGGGGGGATACTGAATTGGTAGCTTTGCAGGGAAAAGCCGTTACCGATTGGAACGCTCAAGCGGGCGCGGCTTATGTGTCGTTAAGCGAACTAGCATCGCAAATTGCAAAGCACGGTACGATTCAAAATACGAATCAAAAAAACGATTAAAAACAAGACGACAAAGGACATATCAACATGAGCCAATCAACCGTACCAACCGTACCAACTGGATCCGCAGCCTCGACCGTCTTGTATGTCGAGCAAGGCGCAGTCGCCGTCATCACGCTGAACCGCCCCGAAGCGCTGAACAGCTTTACCCGCCAAATGCACACCGAGCTGTGGGCGGCGCTGGACAAGGCGGAGGCAAACACGGACATTCGCGCCTTGGTCATCACCGGTGCAGGCCGTGCTTTTTGCGCGGGGGCGGATTTGGCGGAGTTTGACTTTGCGCCTGGCCCCAACATGGAAGATTTGATGCGCCGTGCTGACCCCTATGGCGTCATCGACCAAGCATTCAACCCAACCGCACGACGATTGCATGCATTGCGCATGCCGACTATTGCCGCCGTCAATGGTGTGGCGGCAGGTGCGGGCGCGTCTATTGCCATGTCGTGCGACATTGCCATTGCCGCACCGGGTGCGAGTTTTATTCAAGCATTTAGCAAAATTGGACTCGTGCCAGACACGGGTGGGAGCTGGTTTTTGCCACAGCGCCTAGGCTTTGCACGCGCTATGGGCTTGGCTATGACGGGTGACAAGTTGAGCGCAGCCCAAGCCAAGGAGTGGGGCATGATTTGGGATGTTGCGGATGATTGCGTGGCAGCAGCCACTGCTTTTGCAGAGCGCATGGCCAGCATGCCGACTCAAGCCTTGGTAGCAACGCGCAAGTTGTTTCGTGATGCGCAAAATCGCACCTTGAACCAACAACTAGACGAAGAGCGCGACGTGCAATCCGCCATGGGGCACACGCACGACTACATTGAAGGTGTGATGGCGTTCAAAGAAAAACGCCCCGCTAAATTCAGAGGGGCGTGATTTTTGGAATAGCTTGCGCTATTTGACCGTGATGGTAATGCGCTCACTCATCAGCACTGGATGGTGCGGTATGTGGTTTTGGTCGCCCAGTACCAGTTGCAAGGTGTGAACGCCTGGTTTCAAAGCGACAGAAGCTTCGGTTTGCCCCGCACCAAAATGGCGGTGGTTGTCACTCACAGGAATACCGGCATTCACGTCTAACTCAGCCACATCGACCAGCAAATGGTGGTGGCCAGTTGCAGCCTTTTCAATACCTGCAGGTGCAACGCCCATGCCTTTGAGGCCAAATTGCACAGTCACAGGGTTAGCCACGGTGTCGCCATTTTTCAGATTGATGAAATACAAGCTAGAACCGGTAATTGTGGCGACTTTGTTGTAAGTGCCGAGAACAATTGGTGCGCTGGCATTGGCTTTGAGCGGCTCTGTGGCAGGGGTTGAGCCATGCATCATGCGGTGACCGCAACCACCGAGCGTAAGCATGCTCGCGAGTACAACAGGAAACAAAAGGTGTAAGTTTGCTTTCATGGGAAGTCTCCTATAAAGTATAAATTATGACCAAATAGTCGTTGTTATGTTACGTTACAGATCAAATCCTTGCAAGTCAACAAATATGGCCTTAAATGCGTTATGCCAATCTACGTTAACTTAACTCGTGCACAGTGAACCTAATTCCATCCAAATTCCATGAACGCACCTTATAAAACCCTTAAAACTACGTTTCCCGTATTTGCAGTTGTTGCCGTCAGCTTGGCTTCATGGATGGGTAATTGCACGGCTGCGACGCATAGCGAATCGGATGCCACTGCGCCTAACGTATCCGTATCCGTTGAAGCAGCCCCAGTTGCTAGAAGCAGTGCACAAGATTCCATCAGTGTGGCCAATTTTGAGTGGCTAGATGCAGCACGCAAACGTGATGTTCCTGTACGTTTGTACTTGCCGGATGCAACAACAACAACAGGTAAGGCGCCCGTGCCTTTGATCGTGTTTTCACATGGTTTGGGCGGGTCACGCAACGGTTATCAATACTTAGGCCGCTTTTGGGCGAGCCAAGGCTACGCCAGTATGCATGTACAACACATTGGCAGTGACAACAGCCTGTGGCGCGGCAACCCGTTTGGCTTGACGATGCGCTTATCCAGCGCCGCCAAAGATTCTGAGGCCATGGCGCGTGCCAAAGATGTTAGCTTTGCGCTGACGGAGCTCTTAGCCATGCCAAGTATGGCGGGTCGTTTAGATGCGAACCGCATCGTCGCTGCTGGGCATTCTTATGGTGCTAACACCACCATGCTGCTGGTCGGTGCGGCGGTTCCGCGTAAAACGGATACTGGCAATGAGGTGCTTAACCTGCGTGACCCACGCATCAAAGCCGCCATGCTGCTGTCAGCCCCGCCGTTTTACGGCTACGGCAACCCAGCAGGCATCTTGGGCTCAATTGCTTTGCCTACGCTGCATATCACCGCAACCGGTGACGAGATCATGGTGCCTGGCTACGGTTCAGGCTTTGAGGACCGCGTCAATGTGTTCAACGCCATGGGCGATGTGCGCAAAACACTGGTTGTCTTTACAGGTGGCTCGCACAGTATTTTTACCGACCGCAGCAACACGGGTGGCGCAGAGCTGAACCCGAAAGTCAAAGCCGCTACACAAGCGCTGTCCTTGGCGTTTCTCAAACAAACCTTGGGAGGTGAAGCCAACGCCTTGGCAGACTGGCAGCCCAAGTTTGCCGATTTGCTGGCTAAGTTCATACCCGCAAAGTGATTTGCCCAGTCATTTGAGCCTATTTTACCTTCAAATACATCTAAATAGGTTAAAATAGTGACAAATATGTCTCTAGCCGGCGTATTTATTGCCTAAAGCGCTATTAAAAATATAGCAAATTATTCGACAAATAATGTAGCAATAAATCATCAAAAATACCTTTTCAAGAAAGCTCCCAGATGGCCATTCAATGGTTCCCCGGTCACATGAATGTGACCAAGCAAGCCATCAGCGAGCGTATCAAAGACATTGACGTCGTGATTGAGCTGCTTGATGCCCGCCTGCCTGGCTCCAGCGCCAATCCCATGCTGGCCGAGCTGACCAGCAGCAAGCCCGCGCTGAAAGTCCTCAACAAACAAGATTTGGCTGATCCCGCGATTACAGCGCTATGGCTGGCGCACTACAACGCCTTGCCCAATACCCGCGCTATGCCACTGGCCGCGACCGACGCCGCACCGGCCAAATCCCTTGCCAAAGCCTGCAAAGAGCTCGCTCCCCTGCGCGGCGGCATGATCAAGCCGCTGCGGGTGCTGATTTGCGGTATTCCCAACGTGGGTAAATCTACCCTCATCAACACCATGACAGGTCGCCGTTTCACCAAAACGGGCGACGAGGCGGGCGTCACCAAAATTGAGCAACGCATTACCTTAGCTGACGATTTTTACCTGTACGACACCCCCGGCATGTTGTGGCCGCGCATCATTGTGGAGAAAAGTGGCTACAACCTGGCCGCCAGTGGTGCCGTGGGGCGCAACGCGTTTCAAGAAGAAGACGTGGCGCTCGAGCTGATTGATTACCTGATCAAACACTACCCCGCGCAGCTAGAAGCCCGCTACAAGCTTGACCCCGTGGCAGACAAAACCGACGAGCAAGTACTTGAAGCCATCGGCATCAAACGCGGCGCATTGCTTGGCAAAGGCAAAGTGAACCTGCAAAAAGCCGCTGAAATCGTGATTTTCGACTTCCGCACCTGCAGCATTGGCAACGTCACGCTGGAAACGCCCGACGAATTCGCCCAATGGCTGGCAGTGGGGCAAACCATTGACGCAGAACGTCAGGTCAAAAAAGATGCGATTGAGTTGGACAGGAAGATTCGGTTTAAGAAGATTCCAAGGCCTTCTAAGCGGAAGATTGACTAGCGCTAAATTAATTTAGACACATTTTATTCATCAAAGCTTTACAAACGAGCACGATGATAAGGTTCTTGCTCGTAAGGGCATCAGTCTTTCAAAGGAAATCATATGAAAAAAGTAAGTTTGTTTTTAGCCACCAGTGCCTTGTATTTTGCAGCGAGCAGCGCGTTTGCTACCGGCTTAGCCACTTGTGATTCGGGCGCCAAATCAACTTGGCAACCAGTCGAAAAACTAGAAGCCCAGCTCAAAGAGAAAGGTTACACCGTGCGACGCATCAAAGAAGATGGCGGCTGCTATGAGGTTTATGCCTTGGACGACAAAGGCCAACGCGGCGAGTTTTATTTTCACCCCGTTACCTTAGCGCCTGTGCCGACCAAAGCACGTTGATGTCCAAAACCACCGTTCCAGTTTGGAGTGTCAGCATTCGGCTGCTGCATTGGACGCTGGCGCTGTCGATGATGGGTAGTTTTGTGACCCACGAAAGCGGCGGTGCACTGCATGAAAACTTGGGTTACGTCGCACTTGCAGCCGCTAGTTTACGGGTATTGATGGGGGTTTTTGGCAGCGGATATTGGCGTTTTTCGCAATTTCTACGCGGAATATCTGCAACCATAGCCTACGCCAAAGATGTCATCAAACACCGTGAATTGCGCTACCCTGGTCACAACCCTTTAGGTGGCTGGATGGTGGTTGTATTACTGGCTGATGCTGTTGCCACAGGCTTCACCGGCTGGTTGTTTACGACAGACAGGTTTTGGGGTATGAAATGGTTAGAAGAGTTACATGGGGTACTGGGCGAGGCGCTGCTGCCGCTTTTGTTTTTACACATTGCGGGAGCAGTGTTTACCTCGTACCGGCATCGTGAAAACCTCATCGGTTCAATGCTGCATGGCCGCAAAGCTGCCGCTGAGCCAAACGATATGATTTAAGCGTAATCAGCGGGCTAGACTAAATCTTCAATAGCTAGCAAGTGGTAGCGTTGCCCGTAGGAAAACGGTACTTTACGCACCGCTTGCATCACCAGCTCAGTCTCAGCATCGGAATGCACGCGCACCATCAAAGCGTGGTGGCCTTGTCTTGCCAAGTTGATGTATTTAGACACCGTCGCCGCCTCCGTTCCAATCGAGGGCAACTTGACGGGGGTCTCGTCGGCATCAATCTTACCGATATCCCGTATGACATCCTGCGGGCTCAAGAGCATAAGCTCACCGTTTTCAGCCAAGCTGCTGTCCAACTCTTTGGCCACTTGTTCGGCATCTTGAGCGTTGGGAAACATCACAAAAGTGTAGCCTTTGGGATAGAACACATCGCTCATGGTAAACATATGTGAGGTGATTTGAATGGATTTCATGGCATTTCCTCCAGAATAATCTAATGATTTATAGCCTAGTCAACGAATCAACGAATCAACAACACTGGCGTTTTGCAATTCGCCAGCACCTTGGTCGCAACAGAGCCCATCACCATATTGACGATACTGCCGTGTCCGTGTGAGCCCATGATCAGCATGTCAAATTTGCCATCATCAGCAAATTTTCCTATCGTCTCTCCGATTTGACCTACTTTTGTAGCTGTTTTGGCATCGATGCCGTGCCGCAACAAAAATTTGTGCACTGGTGCGATGACTTTTTCAGATTCAGAGGCGTAGTAGTTGTCCACCACTTCCTTACCAACGGCTGCCCGGGCACGAGTTGGCACAGGCGGCTGCACAGTTAATACAGTGAAATTATTGTTGATCTGAAACACTTCATCATGTGTGACCAAATAAGCGAGCATTTTTTTTGTGTAGCTGCTACCGTCAACTGAAAGAAGAATTTTCATGCTGGTTCCTTATAAAGTGTTAGTCCAGTGGTTATTCTGAACTCTTTTTTCAGAGTTGTCTCTGTTTAGATTTGATTCATATCAATTAAGCAGCCGAATCTGCAAATATCAGTTATTCGCCTACAACTTCGTTAAGCTGTTCCGTCATAATCCCGATATGCGACATACCGAGCGACACAGAAATCACCGCATTGGTTGGCTCAGAGCAGCCGTACTTGGGGCGAACGACGGCATTGTTTCAACGGCCAGCTTGGTCTTGGGCGTAGCTGCTGCCGGTGCAGCACCGCAGACCATATTGGTCACTGGGGTGGCTGGGTTGGTCGCTGGGGCTATGTCCATGGCTGCGGGTGAATACGTCTCTGTGAGTTCCCAATCGGACACTGAGCAAGCCGATATCGCCAAAGAGCGCTTGGAGCTAGCCATGCAGCCTGAACACGAGCATGTTGAATTAGCCGCTATCTATGCAATGCGTGGTTTAGATGCTGCTACTGCTAAAGTGGTAGCGACACAGCTTATGGCGCATGATGCTTTGGGTGCACATAGTCGGGATGAACTCGGCATCTCTGACACCACTGCGGCTAAGCCGGTGCAGGCGGCCATGGCATCAGCACTGACATTTGCAGTCGGTGCAGCGCTTCCGCTCTTGGTCGTTTTAATCACACCCAAAGCGATGTTGAATGTGGCCGTTGCGGCTAGTTCGTTGCTATTTTTAGCGGCTTTAGGCTCGCTAGCTGCCCGTGCTGGAGGCTCATCTGTCTCGACTGCAGCGTTTCGTGTGACTTTTTGGGGTGCGCTTGCTATGGCAATTACCTTTGGCGTTGGTGCCATGTTTGGCGTCGCGGCTTGAAGTGCGTTTGCAGCTGACTTGACGGAGTAATCTATGCAGCAATCGAGTTGGTATTCACAATTTGCAAAAAAAGCAGCACATTTTTGTGGACGGCCGCGCGTTTTTACGATTGCTGTCGCCATCATTGCTGTTTGGATTATCACAGGCCCGATTTTCAACTTCAGCGATACGTGGCAGCTGGTCATCAATACAGGCACAACCATCATCACTTTCTTGATGGTGTTTTTGATTCAAAACACCCAAAACCGTGACACGCAAGCCATACAGGTCAAACTTGATGAGTTGATTCGCGCCACGAAAGGTGCACACAATGCCTTGCTTGATTTAGAGGAGTTGGAAGAAGAAAATTTGGATGCTTTTAAAACCAAGTACCAAGCTTTAGCTGCAGCTGCTAGAGCTGAACTGAGCCGTGGCGAGTTCGATACGGGTACGCCAGAGCCGTGATCGGCGAACAAGCCGCTGCGATCTGCTCCACATGGCGATGATCTGTGCCGCAGCACCCACCCATCACATTCAAGCGCACAAGCCGCTTCTTAAGCAGGGCATATTGCGCCCCGAGTTCAGCTGGGTTGCCGCTATCCAGCTCGGTAGCCTCGTTCAACTCTGCATGGCTCTTGCGTGATGCGTTCGCACGCAGACCGCGTATCCGATTCAGCCACAAACCGCCCTGCGCCAACACATGCTCGAAATGTGTGGGATGGGCGCAGTTGATCATGTAATAGCAGGGATAGTTTGATGTCGCCTGATCCACTTGCTCGACGGCTGCTCGCAGCGTCTGGCCGCTCGGCAGCCTGCCGTCTGTCTCGACGGTGAAAGAGACAGCGGCTGGCATAACTGCACCCTGAGCCGCCCGCACAATGCCAATGGCTTCTTGCGCGTAGTTCATGGTGGTGGCGCAGACCATGTCAGCCGCAGTATCGGCAAAGGTTTCGATTTGTTGGCGATGATAATCTTGCGCCTCCTGTTCGGACATCGCATGATCGATCACGTAACCATCGCCGCGCGGCCCCAGGCATCCGCTGATGACCACGGGGTTCTGCTCGGTTTCGTACTCGTCTCGTATCACTTGTAGAAGGCGGATCGCCTTGCGGTTTGCCACTGCCAAGGCTTCTGGTGTGTAACCTAGCCTAGCACCCCAGTCCGCACTGGCTCGCCAGGTTGCGCTTTCCAGAACAAGTCCACAGCCAAACTGCTTTGCAATTTCGGCATAGCTGCGAAAGTACTTGCGAAGATCTGCTTCGCCTTGCGGCGTCTCGAACAGGATGAATGCTGCGAAATCCGGCAACTCCCATCGCTCATGAAATATCAGCGTGGTTTCGAGACCACCGTCCGCAATGTAAAACCCGCCGCCGAGTTGCGGCAAATGATTGCGGTATTTCGCCATGGTCCACCTCCCATCTCATGACCTACATCTTGTCGGTAAACACATCCGTGCTCAGATACCGCAGCCCCGAGTCTGCAATAACTGTAGCGACCGTCGCGCCAGCGCCCAAGCGCTTGGCAACACGCAAAGCTGCGACCACATTTGCACCTGAGGATATGCCCGCAAAAATTCCTTCCTCACGCGCCAAACGGCGCGCCATCTCCTTGGCTTCCTGGGTGGACACGGTTTGAATCTCGTCAACAAGCTCAGGTTGCCACAGTGGCGGGATAAAGCCAATACCAATACCTTCAATCTGATGTGAGCCAGAGGGTTGCCCTGACAATACGGCTGATTCTGCCGGCTCGACGGCGACAGCCAGGATGCCGTCTTTGTGGTGCGACAGGGCTTGCATGATGCCATGGATCGAGTGCGCCGTGCCGACCGATTGCACCAGGGCATCGATCTGACCGTCTGCTTGCTGCCAAAGCTCCTCGCCCAGCGGCACGTAGCCTTTGATCGCGTCATGGTTGTTGAGCTGATCGCAGTACCAATGGTTGGGTCGCAGACTGATCTCATCGGCCGTGTGGATCATGGCCTTGATCAGCTTGGCGTTTATTTTTTTATTGTCGCTCGGTACGATCGTGATGCGCGCGCCGAAGGCCTGCATCGTACGCAATTTTTCGTTGCTGAAGGCGTCAGAAAACACGATCTCCAAAGCGTAACCCTTGGTGGCACACACAAAAGCCAGCGAGATGCCGGTGGTGCCCGCGGTGTATTCCACCACCGTACCGCCCGGTTTCAGGCGTCCACTGGCCTCAGCGCCCTCGATCGCTGCTTTGGCCATGCGGTCTTTCATGCTACCCGTCGGATTCGCCCATTCCAGCTTGGCGACAACACGCGCCGAGCCGGTTGGCACGATTTTTTGAAGCGCGATCATGGGCGTGTTGCCAACTGCGTCTAGAAGTGAGTTTTCCATGTTAGGACGTTGCGCCCTTTTGTAAGAGATGTCAATACCACGTTTTGGCCGTTCTTGTGTTATGGGTTTACCAAGCCTACCAAGCACTTACAACACGGTGAATCAATTAAAATTTACCATGTTTGAAATTTAAAAAAAGCAAGTCATTTTCCCATCTTAATAACTGATCTTTTAGGAAAAACAAGCATGAATACATTCACCGTACCGCCCATGGTCAGTTTGGAAGACGCGCGTAAAGCGCTTGAGACATCGTCAACCATCGTTGTTGACATCCGCGAACCGCATGAGCACGCTCATGGTGTGGCTAGTGGTGCCAAGTTGATTCCTATGAGTCAACTTGGCGGTAGACTGGCAGAACTCCCCGAGCCCGGCAAAGAGCCATTTTTGCTGATCTGCAACACCCAAGTCCGCTCTGCAAATATAGCGGGCCAACTTCAAACTATGGGCTATACCAACGTCAGCTATGTCAACGGCGGCATGAGCCAGTGGGCAAGGCAAGCTTGGCCGCTTGTTAAACCGTAAACGCATTCCGAGTATTCGATGGCAGGGCACCAGAAATAGTATTATTTAAGAATAATAGGGCAACCAGCCAGCGTATTTATTGCCCAAGCTGCTATTAAAAATGTAGCCATATTCACATGCCACTGTCACTGCCACTGCACGCGATCCCATTGTTGAATCGACTTGAGCGTCATTCTGTCCGGAATTGCAGAACCGAGGTCTTCAGCGCGTAGGCAAGCATGCGCTGAGGGATATCGACATGATAAAACTGACCGGTCTCCAGTATCAGATCATTTGAATCACCAACATGGGTGATCCAGACGCTGCCGTCAATGCACTCAACCTCGCAACCCATGGGCTCGGGCAATTCCAAAGACGTGCCACGCTGTAAGTGCTGGGTGTCGCAATTAGCTGGTTTGAGGGTAACGCGAAAGTTGGCCGAATTGGCCAGTGTTTTGGGTAGCCAAGCCGAGGGGTTGTGTAGCGGGACGACGGGATTGAGCGCAGAAAGCATCATTTACTCCTTCGATCGATAGTTGCTGGTTGGGCACGCTAGCGTACAACGAAGAAATACAGATCACAAGTTATTAATCGTTGTTTATTAGTAACCAGAAGTGCTGAAGCACTTTCACTGTTTAGTTTTCATGTAAGCAAGTGTCAATTTGCGTGTATAAAGTAGAGGCAGGCTATTCTGCTTATCCCCCAAAATTTGGAAACACTATGAAAAAAATGACTTTCTTTGTGATGGCTTTATTAGTTGCTTTGATCTCGGGTTGTGCTTCCATGACTGCCAGTGCACCGGCCGTGATGAAGGACGGCATGATGGTTAATGCCAAGGGGATGACGCTGTACACCTTCGACAGAGACGTTGCTGCTAGCGGTAAATCGGTTTGTAATGGTGATTGCGCTGTCAAGTGGCCACCAATGATGGCCGCGAGCACTGACAAATCAGCAGGTGATTGGACTGTGATCAGTCGCGACAACGGACAAAAACAATGGGCTTACAAAGGTAAACCTCTCTACACATGGCCAGAAGACCAGGAACCCGGGGACAAATATGGTGATAACTACAACAAAGTTTGGCACATCGTTAAGTAAGGCTGCATAGATATGAAGTTGCTTAAGTTTCTCTTTTACAGTTTGACCTTATCTGCTTTGTGCAGCGCGGTTTCGGCTGGCTATTTGCAGGTCAGCGTGATTGACAAAGATGGCAAGCCTGTGCCAGACGCTGTGGTTGTATTGGTCTCGCCAAACATAGGTGCACCCAAAACTGTATTGCCTATGCAGTTGAGCATCAACCAAGAAAAAATGCGGTTTATTCCCGCCATTTCAATTGTCGGTGTTGGCGCAAAAGCGCGTTTCACGAACAACGACCCTTGGGAGCACCATGTGCGCGGTTCTGCTGCTGGGGTGATGCAATTTAATGCAGATACTGCAGATGGATTCGTGCTTCGCATGGATGGTAAAGTTGAAGGCAAAGCTGCAAAAACGGCAGATGCTGTTTTTGACAAAGCCGGTGCTATTTTGCTCGGTTGTCATTTGCATGCCTCGATGCGTGGACATGTCTATGTGAGCGATTCCCCTTGGGCGATGCTAACAAATGCCGATGGCTTAGCAAATTTTGACGCTGTGCCTGACGGTGCATTGCAAGTCAAGGTGTGGCATGCCGATCAGTACATTGATATTGCGCCGCTACGTTTGACTTTGACCGCCGCCCCCGTCAAAACCACCCTGCAACTGTCGGTGATTCCACGCAAAAAACGCGTTTGATCGACCGCGTTTTACACTAGATTAGTCGACTTTGTTTTAGTTCAACAACTGCACACGCCACCACGTCGCATCTGTCAGCAGCACGCATCCACCATTCGGCAGCGGTGTGATGCGTTTCACGGTTGCGGATAGTGGCTTGACGTCTGCAAGCTCTTTCCATTGGCCAGGAGCCTCCCAGCGCAGCGCGTGCAGCGCTTTGAGTTGCATGTCTGGCACGATGATGGTGGGGCGCAGACCTTTTTGTTCGACAATCACTGCCAACTGTTGTTCAAGGTCGCCCATGCGGTGGTTGGACGTATCCATAGCCTGTGCGAACGGCTCAAGCTTTGGTGGTTTGTAGTGATACAAGGTCAGCAATCCGCCTACGTGTGGCGTAATAACGCTGGCAATATCTGGCTTGCCATCGCCATCAAAATCTGCCACACCCACAGGGTTGAGCCAACGAAAGGTGGAGCCGGTTTGCACGCTTCTTGCTAGCTCAACCAAGTTGGGTTTTTTGTCGACACCCTTAGCGGTTTTGGCGGTTTGCAAGCCGTAAACCACTGTGGCAGATCCGCGCAAAGCGTCAGACTCGATCAAAATAATCTCATCACGCCCGTCGCCGTCTAAATCCATCAGTCGCGGTAACCGGTCTTCAAAAACGCGGTTGAAGGGTAGCTCGTGCACGATTTCTTGCTGTTTCCCACCCACTGCATTCACCAAAACATGCAAGCTCCCCGCATGCGTGCTCGCACCTAGCGCCTTGTGCGGGTAGCGCATAGTGGGTGTGCCTAGCCACGCCCAAGCAATATCTTTGCTACCGTTTACCGCTTGGCTTTCAAGCAAACGTTTGGCAGCTTGTATTGGCGGCAAAGGTAAGATTGGGCTTTCGATGCCGCATTGCACTGTGCTGGGTTCAACCATCAGGCCCATGGCTAAGCTGGCATGTGTAGCGAAAGTAAAAAGTAAATTGACGCACCAAAATTTATACATGGCAGTCAGTCGAAGCAGGCATTTTATTCTTACACGTCATAACTTAAATTAAATTCCAAGCTCCTTGCGAAGTTCCCGTCCTGTGAATCGGTGGCCTTTGCTGTGCTTAGCTATCAGCTGGCACATAACTGCATTGCAGGAGGCAGGCGTTCCTACATTCTGTGCAAGACGCACCACAGCACCGCATAAATCGTTAATCTCTGTGGTGCGGCCATGCTGCACGTCGTCCCACATGGATGATCTAGCGCTGGCATCCATGCGCAGCATTTTTTTGGCTAGACGGGTGAAGATCCAATTCGGCAGTTTCAGCAGCATCGGCATGGTGTGTGGCTTCACGGCGGCTAGCTGCTGGGGCTCAATGCCAGCTTTTTTCATGGCGGACAGTGCTTCAAGCTGCAAGGTCGCAAACACGTAGCGAAAGTCGCGATTCAGCAATTGCTCGCGGAGTGGCAGGTCTGACAGGGCGTTGATCGGGTTGTTCACATTCAGCAGCAGCTTGCCCCACTGGACAGAGCGCATGTCGCTAGATGCGTTGGCTTTTAGCCCCGCAGCATTGAATTTTGCAACCAATTCAGCCGTTACTTCAGACTGCTCGATGCAGATTTGCCCCATCGTTGCGCGGTGCACATGCGTGGCCGTTTTCATCACCACGTTATATGGCACCATGCCAGCCAATACCGTCATGTGCGGCGCCACTTTCGCTATGCGTGCCACATTGTCCACGCCGTTTTGGAGGGACACAATCACCGTGCCTGCGGGGCAGCAGTCTGCAACCTCTTGCGCGGCAGCGGTGGTAGCACCGCCTTTGACGCACAGCAGCACGACGTTGGTTTCGTTTGCTACGCCGTCTTTGTTTGAGCATGCCAGTTTGAGGTTAGAGGCGACTGACATCTGCTGCAACGCAGCATCTGGCTTTAAATCAGCTGTCACATGCGCTTTGAAGCCCTGTATGTCCGTTACCGTCAAACCGCTCAGCGCCAGTGGCTCTGTGGTCCGCGGCCTACCGACCAAGGTAACCTGTTCACCCGCAGCCGCCAAGCGGCCACCCACGTAGCAACCGATCGCGCCTGCACCTAATACGATGATATTCATGTCATCAGTTTACAGGCATATTCAGTTGCTCAATACTCGTCTTTTTTATAACCGCTCAATTTTTGTCTTAGTGCGAAAGAGGCCGCCTCCCGCCATCTGTTCAAAAAATACTTGCTCATTTAATACTAAAAAACCCGTTTTTGAGAAACGGCAGGTTTAAGATAAAGCCATGACTTCGAACGCATTTTTCAACAAAACTGACGCACATGTAAGCCACAAAGTGCTTGCCTTTGACGTCTTTGGCACCGTCGTCGACTGGCACGGTAGCATCGCGCGCGAGGTGCTTGCCATCAACCGCCATGTCGATGCAGACGCTTTCGCTCTCGCGTGGCGTGCCGGCTACGTGCCCGCTATGCGCCGGGTCATGTCGGGCGAGATGGGTTGGACGCTGATTGACGACTTGCACAGACTCATCTTAGAAGATATATTGGTGACGTTTGGCATGACAGATCTGTCTGAGGCGCAGCGCCAGCAGCTCAACCTGGCGTGGCATCGTTTGAATGCCTGGCCGGACGTGGTGGCGGGTTTGACGCGGCTCAAATCAAAATTCACGATTTGCACGCTGTCCAATGGCAACATCGGCCTGCTCACCAACATGGCCAAGCGGGCAGGGTTGCCGTGGGATTGTGTGTTGTCCGCTGAAGTCTTCAAAGCCTACAAGCCCGACCCCGCCACGTATTTGGGCGTCTCCAAGGTGTTCAACGTAGCGCCGCAAGAGGTGATGCTGGTCGCAGCGCACCAGGACGATTTGGCGGCGGCAAGAAGCTGCGGCCTGCAAACGGCCTACA
The DNA here is from genome assembly GCA_043740415.1 of Polaromonas sp. GTDB lineage: Bacteria > Pseudomonadota > Gammaproteobacteria > Burkholderiales > Burkholderiaceae_C > Aalborgiella. The sequence continues at coordinate 32,583 of JAYUCJ010000045.1, forward strand.
TCGAGCGCCCGCTAGAGTTTGGTAAAAACCATCCCAAAGATGTGTCGCCCAACGCTGCAAACACCTACCACGCGGTTAATTTTCTAGAGCTGGCCGTGCAGTTGGGTTGCTAGTTTTTTAATCTGAATTTGGCGCAATGGTACGAACGCGTGCCTCGCGCCGCGCGACCCAAATCGTCGCTGCACTGATGACCACGCCGCCTATGATGGCGTTCAGCGTCGGCACATCGCTGAACAGCAGCCAGCCCATCAGTGCTGACCACACCAGCTCTAAAAATTTGAGCGACTGGGTGGATGAAATATCCGCTTTTGAAAACGATTTCGTCAAAAAATAATGGCCCGCCGTGCCCAATGCGCCACTCAGCAAAAATCCCGACCATTGCCAAGCGCTAGGCCACGTCCAATCCAACAGCGCCATGGGTAAGCTGAGAAGTGACACAGTGATAGCCTGCCACACCAAGATGGTACCCGTAGATTCATAGCGGGTCAGCGCCTTGGTCACTAAAAAAGACGCAGCAAACAGCGGTGCAGACATCAGCATGGCCAGGTGATACCAGCCTGAGTTGCTCCCAGCTGCGCTATGACTCACAGAAAACTGCGGCCCCACAACCACCAGCACACCCGTAAAACCAATCAACGTAGCTACCCAGCGCTCCCAGCGCATGGGTTCTTTTAGAAAAATATAAGCGCCCAGCATGATGAAAATCGGCCCTGAAAAGCCAATTGCGGTGGTGTTTGCCAGTGGAATATTGGGCAATGCCGTGAACCAGAAACACAAGGCCAGCGTGTGCAAGGCACCGCGTGTGAACTGCCCTTTGATATTTTGCGGCTTGTACGCAGCCATGCCGTTTTTTACAATTAGGGGAAAAAGCAGTAGCAAACCGGCGGAATAGCGCAAAAACTGCGTTTCAAAGGGCGGCAGGTTTTTAGCCAACAAGCGCAAAAGCGCGTTCAACATGCTGAACGTCAAACCCGCGCACCCTGCCAGCAAAATGGCTTGCATGCCGGGTGACAGGTGGTGGGTATGCCTATGAATTTGCTTCCTAAACCGCGTGATTAACCACGTGACGAAGTTAGCGTTTTTGTTGGGTTGAGCAGGGCTGTTCAAATTCGGCATCTACAAACGAAGTATGCCTGAGGACATTGCAGTCATCAGGCATATTTTGCGCCTAAGCGACAGGAGAACGATTTACGCTTATTTCACTTCAACAATAAACTCTTCACGCGGGCGGCGGATCTTCTTCAGATTTTCCAGCCAATCTTTGCCTTCTTCGCGGTAGCCCAGCGGCAAAATTGCCACACTGCGCAAGCCGCGGGCAGACAAATTCAAAATCTCATCCACAGATTTTGGGTCAAACCCTTCCATCGGCGTGCAATCCACGTGCTCATAAGTAGCTGCAACCAAAGCTACGCCCAGGCCAATGTAAGCTTGACGCGCTGCGTGCTCAAAGTTAACTTGCGGGTCACGCGCGGGGTAAGCTTTCAACAGCATAGCGCGGTAGTTTTCCCAGCCTTCACTGGTGCCGCCGCGCTGCTCATTGGTCATGTCAAAGTGGTGGTTGATGCGCTCTGGCGTGTAATTATCCCAAGCAGCGAACACCAGCAGGTGGGAGCCATCCGTGATCTGCTCTTGGCCATTCGCCTTGGCTTTGATTTTTTCCAGCACTTCTTTGTTGGACACCACAATGATTTCAAACGGTTGCAAACCACTAGACGTAGGTGCCAAACGCGTGGCCTCCAAGATACGCTCCACCTTCTCTTGCGGCACATTTTTGGCCGGGTTCATCTTTTTGGTGGCGTAGCGCCATTGGAGTCGGCTGATTAAATCTGACATATGCACTTTCGAGGGGGATTGGAAGAGATGAGCTGCTTCACGACTCCGATAAACATAAGCAAAGACGAGCACTACGATTCTTAAATGGGGTGCAGATCAGGATTAACAAGTGTGATGGGCTGGTTTGTATCGCCTAGGAGACACATTCGCACACTGCGAGACTGATTTCACGTCAAACTTCAGCTAACACGCTATGCCCAAACGCCTGCCAAACTTCAACTCAAAATTCAAGATCGGAATAACTGTATGACAACCCAAGCCATTCCCGCAGGTCTACAACTTCGCTCATGGGTCAAAGCCAATGGCGAACTCGAAGTTTCACTCATCAGCCAAGCCACACCCACACCAGCGGCGAACGAGGTGGTGATCCGCATCGAAGCCACTCCCATCAACCCGTCTGATTTGGGCCTGCTATTTGGCGCGGCTGACCTGAGCACCATCAAAGTCAATAACGGAACCTCAGCCAACCCCAGTATCACTGCGCAAATCCCCGAGCGCGCCATGAAAAGCATGGCAGGGCGCTTAGACCAATCTTTGCCTGTGGGCAACGAAGGCGCTGGCGTGGTGGTCGCCGCCGGTTCGTCTGCCGCCGCACAGGCGCTGTTGGGGCAAACCGTGGCGGTGCTGGGCGGTGCCATGTACGCGCAATACCGCTGCATCGCTGCCGACCAGTGCCTGCTGCTGCCGCCCGACACCACAGCCGCCGAAGGTGCCTCTTGCTTCGTCAACCCACTCACGGCGCTGGGTATGGTCGAAACCATGCGGCGCGAGGGGCACACAGCGCTGGTGCACACCGCGGCCGCGTCCAACCTGGGCCAAATGCTCAACAAAATTTGCATCAAAGACAATATAGCCTTGGTCAACATTGTGCGCAAACCCGAGCAGGCTGCGCTGCTCAAAGGCATAGGCGCTAAGTATGTGTGCGACGAATCATCGCGCACCTTCATGGCAGACCTCACCCAAGCACTGGTAGAAACGGGTGCGACCATCGCTTTTGACGCGACTGGCGGAGGTGACTTGGCAGGCCGCATCCTCACCTGCATGGAGGCCGCTTTGAACAAAACTGCCACCGAATACAGCCGCTACGGCTCGCCCATCCACAAGCAGGTGTACATCTACGGCGGGCTGAATACCGCCTCTTCAGAATTTGTACGCAACTTTGGCTTCAGCTGGGGCATGGGCGGCTGGTTGTTGTTTCCTTTTTTGCAGAAAATCGGTACCGAAGCAGCTCAAACCCTGCGCAACCGCGTCGCCGCAGAACTCAAAACCACCTTTGCCAGCAGCTATTCCAAAGTGATTTCACTGCAAGAAGCCCTGCAACCCAACCACATAGCCATTTACGGCCAGCGTGCCACGGGAACTAAGTATTTGATTAATCCGAATCAGGGTTAATCTGAGAATATCTATAAGAGCCGTCATTCCCGCGAAGGCGGGAATCCACAGGCTCAATCGTTATTATTCCGAGTAACTTTTGAGCGTTGCGTTTTAATATCCGACCGCAAACTTTTATTATCTAAACGCTTTAATTTAGCCGCTCGGCTAGGCTTGGTCGCCTTGCGAATAACAGGTGCAAATTCGACGGAATTAATAATCTCATGCAGCCGCAGCATCGCGTCCAGCCGGTTCATGTCCTGCGTGCGGTGCTGCTGCGCCTTGATGATCAGCTCACCCGCTTTGGTAATGCGCGAATCATGCAGCGCTAACAACCGCTCTTTCACATCGTCCGGCAGGGTAGAAGCCCCAATGTCAAACCGCAAATGAATCGCGCTGGACACCTTGTTCACATTCTGCCCACCCGCCCCCTGCGCGCGGATGGCGGTGATGGAGACTTCGGATTCGTTGATGTCGAGCATTTGTGTGGGAATTTGGCTGATTTACGCTAATTTACGAGGTAAATTTGACTCTAGCCGGCGTATTTGTTGCATAGACTGCTATTAAATAAAGGCTATGTCACCATTAGCTGTTGAAACGATTTCAAGCCAAGCGAAGTAGCCAAGAAAGCAGCAGCAGAATCGTTGTCGACATGTCGATCTAGATAC
>JAYUCJ010000046.1:0-1882 GCA_043740415.1 Polaromonas sp.
TCCAACAGCGCGGAAAATTGCGACTGCCCGCCACTGCGGCGGTGGTAGACAACCAACTGCTGGGCGGCCCGCTTGGCTACACGTTCCCCATGGTCCTCCCCAATGAGGGCCAATGCCATGTCGATGCCCGCTGCTATCCCTCCAGATGTCCACACCGAACCATCTTGCGTGAATATCTTGTCTGGCAGAAGTTTGACTTTTGGAAACCGTTTGATGAAGTCAGTGGACCGGCTCCAATGGGTCGTAGCACGGCGGCCATCGAGAAGCCCAGCCTCGGCCAAGATATAAGCACCCGAGCAAACACTGCAAATCCTGCGGACACGTTTTGATAGTTGTCGCACGAACCCGATGGTTTGAGGGCACTGCGAGGCTGCCCCTGTACCGTCGCCGCCAGCAACGACCAAAGTATCTATCTTTTTGACATCTTGCATGGACTCGGAAAGCATCACTGCGCCGGATGAACTGGTGATAGCGCCACCGTCCCGAGAGATTATTCTGAGAACATAAGGGGCAGGTTTGATGCCCCGCATTGGCATTTCAAAAACGGAGATTGGGCCTGCAGCGTCCAGGATTTGAAACTGATCGAAGATGAAAAAAGCGACGGTGCGAATCATGGCGGTAAAAGCGGGAATTATGTCATTGCAGCCAAATGCAAAACAACAAACAATCACTTCACTATCAACAACCAGTGGAGCCTCCGATGTCTGACGTCTCACTTGAAAGCATCTACAAATACCGCGCTGTGGACGATTTGATTGGCACCTCTGGGCAACCGTCTGCCAAACAGCCTATTGCCATCGCAGATGCCGGATTCAAGACCGTCATTAACCTTGCATTGCACGACGATCCTCGCTATTCACTTCCTGATGAGCCGGAGGTTGTGGCGTCTTTGGGAATTAAATACGTTCACATTCCTGTTCAGTTTTCTGCGCCAACTGAGGGGGATCTGAGTCAGTTTTTCGCCGCGATGGAAACTTGTGGTGAAGAAAAAGTCTGGATTCACTGCGCAGCAAACATTCGGGTCTCCGCATTTTTGGGGCTTTATCGAGTCATCAAGCAGGATTGGGAACCAGAAATTGCGTTTGCGTTGATGAACGAACTTTGGCAGGCCGATGCCGCATGGCGCTCATTTATTGAGAAAACGCTGGCGCGTTGGCGGCAGTGATTGCCGACACTGCCGACACCGGCATTTGCCACTGCACTGTCCCCAGCCCAATGCCACCCAATCAGTGTTTCGTTTTGCAAAAAAATAAAGTCCACGACATAGCATTTCATCAACGGTTCAAAAACACGGCATATTTAGCTTTTGAGCAAAATTAGCCCCTTAAAAACCGACAAAATTTAGAATCGGCTAAGGTTTTTTTTAGCCAAGCCTTAAAATATTAAAAATCAAAATGGCGACATTAATATAATTTAAAATATCAAATAAACGACAAAATACAAATGATCCGCCACTTAGACGCCAAAAATACGACAAGGCCGGGCGATTCCCTGCTGCTCTATGCCGAGATGACCAGCGCCCAGATCAGGGCGGTTCAACGGCGACTCAAGGCAGGCAAATTGTCGTCCATGGCCAAAGGCATTGCCACTGACCGGCCGCCACAGGAATGGCCAGCACTCATCGCACGTGAGCGAATTCGTGTTTTGTCTGCGCTCTTCCCCGGTGCTGTCTATGGCTTGCGCAGTGCCTTCAACGGCGGGCAGCCAGCGGATGGCGTGATTTACCTGAGCCACAGCTATCCACGCACCGTGGCTTTGCCTGGCTTGACCGTGGCCGTGTTCAAAGGAGCCAGCAAGCAGACGGGCGACATGCCGATGCAGGGCAAAGACTTGTACTTCCCGTCTGAGCCGCGCCTGCTGCTGGAGAACTTGACGCAAAGCC
>JAYUCJ010000047.1:0-1881 GCA_043740415.1 Polaromonas sp.
CTCTCGTTGACGATCAAAGTCCCTAAACTCGGCAAGATTTTAGCCACGGGCAAGGCCGTTGCAGACAACTATGCTGGCAGCTTTACTGGCCCCGACGCAGCAGGTAAAGGCACCTGGAAGGCGAACGTAGCTACGGGAACACCGCCACCAGCGCCACCTCCAGTGGTAACGACACCTCCAGTGGTGACGCCACCTCCAGTGGTAAAGCCACCTCCAGTGGTGACGCCACCTCCAGTGGTGACGCCACCTCCAGTGGTGACGCCACCTCCAGTGGTAACGCCACCTCCAGTGGTGACGCCACCTCCAGTGGTAACGCCACCAGGTCCTTCAGCGGCAGCCATGGCAGGTAAAGCAACGTACACAGTAAGTTGTGCCGGGTGTCATGGTGATCCGGCCATGAACCGATTCAACGTTGGCGCTGCTGTGATGCCAAGCGTGACTTTGGCCGCCATTGCGAACAACCGCGGTGGCATGAGCTTCCTGGCCCCGACGATCACGCCAACAGTCGCTGCGAACATCGCAGCTTATGTCGCCGCCCCTTTCTAACCAGGGTGCTTTGCAACTGTCCAGGGACAGAAGCGAAATTTAAAAGCCAGCCTTAGCGCTGGCTTTTTTTATGCAGCTTAGCCTCCAGGCCAATGGCGGCGCGAGGGTCAGATACCGTCTTGAAATCAAGCAAAATCTCCAACCCCACCAAGGTGCGCAGCATCGACAACACAGGCGGCAGATAGAGGCCTTGGTTGCCTGACTGCCCCATCACCGCCTTGCCCCAAAAGGCGGTGATGGGGCAAGAAAAGAGTGTTTTAGCCTGATTAGATACCTGTCTCAGAGTGGGAAAAACCGTCATTCCCGCGAAGGCGGGAATCCAGTTCACAGCTGTGGAGACTTGGCCAAGCAGCTGGATCCCCGCCTTCGCGGGGATGACGGATCGTTGGTCTGAGGCATGTATCTAATCAGGTCAAGTATGCGTCCGGCCCAATAATCACAGGCGTGAGTAGCTACTAAAACTGTAGCACCGACAAGTCTGTTTGGCTTTATGCCTTACGCATCCAGTGACGGGAAATTGATGTTTTGAACTGGCTGTTGAGGTCAGACGATTCAGAGTAACTTCACATTATGATAATTTTCCGCTGACCCCAATTTCCGCTCTGGTTGCGGTGAAGACATTGCCCTGGTCGAGTAAAACGGGGCTGGGTTTTTGCAAAGTGGGAGACCTGACCCAATAGATCCCCCTATAGATCCCCGAATACCTCGCCGCCGCGCCATCGATAACTTGGTGAAAAAGCGGGATACGGATTTTGCAGGGCCGGCCCATGAGTTCTCAGTTCTCCCGATAGGACTATGTTTTAATTCGACACTTAAGTTCACACACCATCGCCATTTGGGAAAATTTCAATATGAACATCGAACAATCAACCCTGAAAACAGTTTGCGTCAGCCTCGTATCGACGGCAGCACTTCTGATCTTGCCCACTTCGGCACTGGCTCAAACCGGCGGTAGCGAAGGAACCATCGAAAAATGTGAGCGTATTTTGGGCACGCTCGCGGTCGCCGAGCCGCAAAGCCACATGATTGCCTCCCTGAGCCAGCACAAGCTCGGCTCGCCCTCCACCATGCTGCGCATGATTGCCCAGGAATCAGCTTGCTTTACCGTGGTGGAGCGAGGCGTTGCCATGCAAAATATTCAACAAGAACGCTCACTCGCGTCAGGCGGCATGTTGCAACAGGATGCCAACATGGGTGGCGGTCAATTGCAGGCTGCAGACTTTGTGATGACCCCCAGCGTTCAGTTTTCTGCTGACACGGGCGGGGTCGGTGGCGCCATTGGTGGCCTGTTTGGGCGTATGGGGGGTGTTTTGGGCACGCTGGGCGGTTTGGCCG